>CAYFSO010000068.1:0-16662 GCA_964345775.1 uncultured Leptospiraceae bacterium
CCGCCTTCCAAAACGGCCTGGGCCGAGGTCTGAACCCATATCCGACCACCTTGAGACGTGGTAAGAGGAAACTCGAGAGAATAGTCCTCACCTTCTTCCACGCATTTCCGGAAAGCCGACTCGATCTTCGGTCGATCATCCGGGTCATAGCAGGCGAGGCTGCGTTGGATGTGTTCGGGTGAGCCGGCCTCGAACTCGCCCGGCTCGAACCCGTGAATGCGGTAGGTCTGGTCCGCCCATGTCATTGCCTGCCGCTCCACATCCCATTGCCAGCCGCCCACCCTGGCGATCCTCTGGGTGGCATCCAACAGGTCGCGGCTGGCCTTTAGTGCCTCCTCTACCTGTTTGTGCCGCACTATATTCCTGGAAAGCTTGATAGTAGTGTAACCCAGCGATGATATCATGTCGGCAAGCTTGGAGTAAAAGGCCATGGCTCTATCCACCGTTTCCCGGCTAAACCGCGGAACCCTGTCAAGGGCTGCCAGGTATTCTGTCTCATCGAATCCATACTGCCGTGCCTGCTTTTTAAACAGCTCGTAGTCAGGAACTTCGTCCTCAAAGAAAAACTGACCAATAAAAATATTGCCGAGATGTTTTTCCTCCACCATGACAGGGGTCACGATATCCCACATATTATTTTTGCAATGGTACGCCTTGCAGGTCCCCACCGGCACCCCCCTGGTGAGATCCAGGTCGCTTGCCAGGCAGTTTTTTAGAGTATCCGGATGAACCCGATGGAATTTTGAGCAGATTTCCTGCCAGGCAACACCAACCAGAATGTTCCCCGATATATCAAGTATGGCTCCACCTATACCAGAAAGGTTGTAGAAATCCTCCATCAGAGTTTGCAGTTCCTGATGATCGATGATGTCTGCAAGTTCCAGGGTGTCTATATCCCCCTCCGGTTCAGTTATCGCTTTGAGCTTTTTCCTGATAGTTGCTTCACTTTCGCGCAGGGCGTCTTCATTCTTTTGCGCACTCTTTTTAGCTTCAAAAAGCTTAAAAGCCATCTTGATTGACGCGTCGAGAACCACAATACCGGAATTTTTCACCACGTATCCATAAGAAGTGATTTTTTCAGTTTTCTCAACAACCCCGGGATCGGTATGAGAGGATAAAAATACGATTGGGATATCTTTATGTTGTAATATCTGTTCAGCGGCCTGTGTGCCGTCAATGCCTGAACCAAGATCGATGTCCATAAGGATGAGATCATAATCTGAACAAGGATCAAGTACGGATGTAACGGCATCTTCACCATTCATCACATGATGCACTGAATAGCCATATTGTTCCAACTCCTGCTTTTCCAGCATTGCGATTATTGCTTCATCTTCAACAAGGAGAATGTTTTTTTTGTGTATATTCATTAGGTTTTACTTTAAACGCAAAACAGCCCTTTGGGCTTGACGACATGTATAGCGTAAACTTGGGCAAGTTATGAAAATTACAGGATATTAACAGCATGTTCAAGAGTAAAACGATATTGATGCAAATGCAATCATTTCTTCCAGGATATGATTCAAAAAATATACTGTACATATACCTCCCTCATACTACACTGTAACTGTTAACGTCACTAACCAGTTGCAGCGGGTAACCGGGAATATACATGGCAGATAGTAATATACAGGGAAATAATGGAAACGGCGGTGAGGGGCCCGAACTGACTCCCCGTAAGAAGTTCCTGTATTCGAAAATACAGTACTACAGGGACGTGCTTCGTACACAGGAAGAGGAACTGCTGCACAGGATACAGAAGATCCCCGATGACTGGGAGGAATTCGAAAAGAAAAAAACCCACCAGGGTATTAATATAACCGATTTTGACAAGAAAAGGCTTTCAGACATAAAGAAATACAAGTCGCAGCAGTTGAAGTTTGAAAGTCTCTACATCAATCATGTCATGACCATAGAGAATACTCTCCTGCAATGTCTTTCCCACGAGGAAGTGACCGACGAGGAACTTGACGAGGCCATTGAATCTGTTGAGATGATCCTTTCTGATATAGACAATAACCTGGATAATTTCAAGCACCTTCTTTTGATCATGGCCAAGCGTGCTGTCAGTGACCTTTATTACCTGGTTATCGCCTATACCAGGTTCTTTAAAAAGGACTCTTTCAACTTCGAAAATGACTTTAAGCCATTCATTACCGGCCTCATCGACGAGTTCACGGATTACCGGCATGACATGGAATTTCTACCGGATATAGCAAAGTACAATGAAATGATAGAGCAGTTTTTCGTGGCCAGTTCCAATCGCCTGGGATGGAAGATCGACGAGTTTAAGTTGAAGAATTTCCTGGAAGAAGAGGGAGGAAAGAAAGAATTTCCTTTCCTGGAGTTGCGGGCGGTTATATCCAGGGCCTTCCGTTACAAGAGAAAGATGAAACAGGACTACGAGTTCATGCAGTACTATTACAACGAAACGGACGGAAAGATGTTCAGGTTCAACTTTATCAGCCAGTCACTGGCGGAGAAACTGAACAAAGGGGAAATATCTCCCCGGATGTATGAGCTGTACTGCCAGATAAGGGACAATTTTGGAGAGGTGAAACGGGACCTCGATTTCAAGGGACTCTATCATTTCGGGTACCAGACCATGTCATATACCAGCCTGCTTGATTTCGTGTTCAAGGCGGGAAAGATAATCGAGTTTTACTACCTGCGTTCATATAACTACGAGGGGCTTCAGAAATTTCGCAACGATATAGTCTACTACACCGAAGAGGAATTCTACAGGATACACCCTGAGATAAACAGGAACCTGTAACTTCTTGCCTAAGGTTTGGATCAAACCCTGCAGTCTTCCACAAGGCTTACCACCTTCTTCTTCAGGGCCAGTGCCAGGTCGTCCTTCTCGTACAGTTCACGCTCCATGGCATCCAGGGCATCGTAGTACAGGTCCCAGCCCCGTCGTTCCCTGGCAACCTGTTCTTTCAACGGGTTTTTGCCGTTGCCGAATTCCCGCAACAGGGGAAGCAGCCGTGCGGTCCCCTGCCGCAGAAGGGCCACTCCCTCTTCCGGGTTCTCCGAGTCAAGCAGGGCCAGGGCCTTTAATGCCAGGCGCATGCATACCACGGTAAAGGGCATGCGGGACACGAATGAGCCCGTGAAAGGATCAATCACGTCCTTCACTGAATCTACGCCCCAGGGCAGTGCCCTGCAGTAATGGGTAAACAGGATAATGCGTTCGTAGTCACCGATCATCTTGCCCGTCTTTGCCGCCTTTATCGCATCACCGGCGAAGGCCTCCTTGTCATGACGCATGAAGAAGCCGTCACGGTGCAGGTAGCGCAGGCAGCCCTCGTCCTCCTCGTTGAAGAGGGTGGAGAGAATGTATGCCTGGTCCTCCGCCCGGGCGATAAACCCGGGAGTGAAGGGCCGGTATTTTCTCAGGGAATCAACCAGTATACCGTTGGTGCCGCCGGTGACGTGTATGCGCTGAATGCAGGTGGTCTTCCCGCCAGGCATGTCCTGGCCGGTATAGCGGGTCATCATCTCGGCCCTGGTGGAAAGTGCCTGCGGCAGCGGGCTGAAGAAAAAAAGGGTTTCCCCGTAGCTGTCAGCATCCGGGAAGGGAACGTCGGGGGTGAAAAGCCCCTTCCCGATATCCCGTTCGTTTACAAGGGCGCCGGCCAGCAGGCCAAGGTGTACCCGGTTGCCGTCGGCGTCGGTGCCGTCTGCCCCCCACAGGGGTGTGGCCAGGTGCTGAAATGCGGTGCGTCCCGTCTGGTCAACCAGTTTTTGCTGCGGGAACACCTGGTCAAGGTCTATCTTGAAGGTGCCCCTGGCCCGGGGTGCAATGAATACCTGCCAGAAGGCGGATACGGCTTTGAGAAAACTGTAATGCCTGCCGTATTTCCCGTCCACCCCGAACACCTCTTCAAGGGGGGCGGTGTCATCGGTGCCCAGAAATTCTCGGCAGGCGGGCAGCAGTATCTCGTCAAGCATGCGCCGGGTATCCTCCTCGGTGAAGACGTACACCGACAGCCGTGTGAGGTTTGCGTGGCTGTTCAGCTGGTCACGTATGTAGCGCCGGGCCACCCGGTGCAGGCCGTCGTGGGTCACCGACACCGACAGCAGGCAGGTGGCATTGGCGGCGGGGTCTTTCATGCCCGCCTTTTCCTCGAAGGCCAGGGCCTCTTCAAGCCCCTGCAGGCCGTAGACCACCTCGTTGCTTTCGGGCGGGGTGCCAAGCAGCACCGGGTGATCGTACCAGTAGCGCTGCTCCTCCTCCATGATTGAAGGTATGGCAGACCTTACCGGGGCCGGAAGGTCAATGCTGTCAAGATGGGTGCCGGCTGCGGGAAGGGTGAGCAGCGCGTTGGAGGTAAAAATGATCTCCTCCGCGGGGCGTGTGACCGGGTGCCTGTTCTCCCGGCTTATGGTCACTTTACGTTTTTTTCTCAGCCGGGTGATCTCCGCTTCCCTGTCATCCGGGTCGGCGTGGGCCTCGGGAAAAAAGAGCCGGCGAAAAAGTCGTGCGGCATCACGGGGATTGCAGCTGCCGCCCTGCATGAGCGCGTGCAGTTCTTCCATGGTGGCCGCAAAACCGGGATCACCAGCAAGCCGCTTCGTAACTTCTTCTTCCAGCAGCAGGCTCCCGGTTTCGAAAAAATCCGCAACGCTTTCCCACTTTGCAGGACGTGAATGCTTCGCATGGAGAAATGATTCCACCAGTGCAAGGGCGGCCGATGCCTCGTCGTTGTCTTTCAGCTTTTCCCGTAACCGGTCAATGTCAACCCCCATGAGTACCGGGTGGTTACACAGGGCCTGTAGTATATCGTTGAAAAGAGTGATGTCTTTCACTGCTACCTCCGGGTCGCCAGGTGAGGATTACCCTTCAGTATGAAGGATTGTGGCGGAGTGTCAACGGAAAAAGAGTACCAGCTTCAGGTGTAACGAAATATTAGCGTGACCTGGAAAAAACAATACAAATATTCTTGCTCTGCCGGGTGAGGGACTTGCAGTATCAAGGCTTGATGGAGTCATATACCTTGTAGTTTTTATTGCCTTTTTGGTTTACGTGTACAGGATAGCCGGTGTTGACGCGTCGGTGGAGGTTCCCATTGAAAATCCCGGTACCCTGAACCAAATCAAACAACTACTTGCTGCTGGACGAAAAAATGAGACCAGACTGTATTGAAGAACTCTCCGTGCCACTGTGTCTCCGTGGCCCCCGCTTCGTTAATTTATAACCAAATACGCATATCTGGTAGGTTTTCACGGCATTTCGGAATCAGCTGCATATGTATTTTTATAATGCGAACGAAAAATTACATGTTGACGGAATATGGCATAGTAGAAAAAATGTGCTATTATTGATATAAATAAAAATGAATGCATGTAATATTTCTTTCCTGATATATTACCGTGAATACGATGTGAGTAAGAGAGTACAGTATGAAGTTTGAAGAATTTAGCCTGCATGAAAACATTATGAAAGGTATCAACGAGGCCGGTTTCGAAAAATGTCTCCCGGTGCAGGTGGAGACACTTTCCCATACCCTTAAGGGGAGGGAAGTGGCAGTACAGTCACAGACGGGAACCGGCAAAACCGCGGCGTTTCTCATATCCATTTTCCAGGATTTTATCGAAAGCGATGATGTGAAGGAAAAGAGGGCCATGGTAATCGTTCCCACCAGGGAGCTTGCGGTTCAGATCGAAAAAGAAGCCAAAATGCTTGGTAAGCACCTGGACATAACCGTTGGCAGCTTCTACGGCGGCGTGGGATACGTACAGCAGGAAAAAATGCTGAAAAGTGGTGTGAACGTTATGATCGGTACACCCGGCAGGATCATCGATTTCAATGAATCGGGCAAGCTGGATTTCAGGATGCTGGATACACTGGTCATTGACGAAGCCGATCGCCTTTTTGACATGGGATTCTACCCTGATATCAGCAAGATAATGAAGAGAATGGGAAAAAAAGAGAACAGGAAGGTGATGCTTTTCAGCGCAACGCTGAGTGACAGGGTTCGGCACCTGGCCGGTCAGTACATGAACGACCCGGTGGAGATCGCCATAGAACCTGAACAGATGACGGTGGAAAAGATCTCACAGAAACTGTACCACGTGGGAAGCGATGAGAAACTGAACCTGCTTCTGGGCCTCCTGCACCGTGAGAAACCACGGAATGCCCTCATCTTTACCAATACAAAGCGTATGGCGGTAGAATTGTCCGACAGGTTGTACAATAACGGCTACCAGAGCCAGTATATTATTGGAGACCTGCCGCAGAAAAAGCGGTTGAAGATAATTGAAGGCCTGAAAAACGGTACCATCCGCTACCTGGTAGCCACCGACGTGGCAGCCCGTGGATTGCACGTGGATGATCTTGAGCTGGTGGTAAATTATGATCTTCCCGAGGACTGCGAGAGCTACGTGCACAGGATAGGGAGGACTGCCAGGGCCGGTAAAACCGGAAAAGCCGTCAGCCTGGTCTGCGAACGTTTCGTGTTCGGGCTGGATTCAATACAATCATTCATTAACATGGATATCCCGGTGCAGGCTCCCGAAGAAGAACTGTTCGTCAGGGACCAGAGCAGGGGCAAACCCCGTCCTTCTGACCGGGACGGTCTGCGTATTGACAACAAGAGGAGAACGTCAAAACCATCAGAACGTTCAAGGCAGAATAAGCCCGGGCGGGGTGCTGAACGGAAAAAGCCTTCGCATGCCGGTTCGAAACCCCCGGCTGAGAAGCCCGCACAGAAACCTGCGGCCAAGTCCAAACCCGCCCATGATCCGGGGCATAAGCGCAAAAAGCCGGCACCTGCCGCAACGGCGCCATCAACCGGGATGGAAAGAAAGAGGACCGCAACCTCGGTGAAGAAAAGACCTGCGGCAGAGGTCTCACAGGTTCCGCCAAAACCTGTAAAACAGGAAGAAAAAGAGAGCGGCAAAAAGCTCTCATTTAAAAGTATTCTACCACGAAGCAGGAAAAAAAATCTTGATGACCGGCTGGAGATGTACCGAAAAAAATACGGTGAGGATTTCAAGGTAGTATATGATTCCTCCGAGGAGAAAAAATGGTACAAGTCCGCCCCCATCATAGGAAAATTATTCAAGTAAGAACGGGTGAGCAGTAATGGAGATCCTCCCCCTTTTACAGAAAGCGGATATTTTCTCGAAGATGCGCCAGCCCGAGCTGGAGATAATCGCCCGTTATAGTGATTTTAAAAATTATAAAGAAGGGGATATTATTTTTTCAGAAGGGGAGTCAGGAGGTGCCCTCTTCGTGGTTGCCGATGGCAGGGTGCTTATTACCCAAAAGACTGATGAAGAGGAACAGCGGGATATAGCCGTGTTCCTGCCCGGTGAAAGTTTTGGTGAACTGAACCTCTTCGAGAACAAGCCCCGCAATGCCAGTGCCATTGCTGAAAAAGATACCACCCTTCTTGCCTTTCCACGGGAAGGGTATACCTTCGCTGAAGTCCTTGAACGCCACGAGGACGTGTGCGCCAGGATGCTTTACAAGCTGCTTGCCATGATCTCGGGCAGGATTCGCCAGACCAATACCCTTATATCTGAAAAAACAGGCTGGGTGGATGACCTCAAGAACCAGGTATACCTTGATAAGCTGACAGGTGTATATAACAGGACCTTCCTCGAAGAGGAATTCCCAGTACGGCTGCAGGACATGGAACAGGCCTCTCTTCTGATGATAAAACCCGATGATTTCAAGAAGATAAACGATACATGGGGTCACGAGGCGGGTGACGAGGTTCTGCGAAGAATGGGCAACCTGGTGAAGGACGCTGCCGGCAGCGAAGACATTCCTGTTCGTTACCGGGGAGACGAGTTTACACTTGTTTTTCCCGAAACCGCTGAAAATGAAGCAGCCGAGAAGGCCCGGGTACTACTGGAAAAGATCACCCGGATGGACTTTTCCGATGTAACAGGTGGAGAGTCCATTGCCCTTACCGCAAGCCTGGGGGTCGCGTCATATCCCCAGACCGCGTCAACTGCCGACGCACTTGTCAGGGAAGCATTTGACAGGATGTGGAAGGTCCGCGAAGAGGGAGGAAACGGTATATCATGAATGAACTGGTGGAATTCCTGAAGGAGATCACCATACTGGACTCTCTTACGGTAGAAGAGATTGAAGAATTTGCCAACTCCCTTGAAGAAATTACTGTTGAAAAAGATCATGTTCTGTTCAGGCAGGGTGACACGGGTGAGGTGCTGTACATCGTCCGGGATGGTGAAATAGGAGGCATAATAGATATGCCCGACGGGAAACAGCGCGATGTTGCCCGTTTTGCGAAAGGGGATTTCTTCGGGGAGATGTCCATCTTTGAAAATGACCTGAGATCGGCCACGTGCAGGTCCCGTACTGATGCAAAATTGTTGAAACTTCACAAGAATGACTTCTTCCATCTCATAGAGGATAATCCCCGGATCGCAATAAAGATAATGTACCGGATGCTGAATATAACCACCGGGAGGCTGCAGAATACCGGCCGGTTCTTGTCCGATATGATCAGGTGGGGTAACGATGCCAGGAAGCGGGCTATTACCGATGAATTTACCGGTGTGTATAACAGGAGATTCCTTGAAGAATCAATGGGGCCGCTGTTTGCCGAGGCCGCGAGAAAACAAACTCCCCTTTCGCTGGTGATGATCGACCTGGATCATTTCAGGGAGATCAACGATATGTATGGCCATGATACGGGTGACCAGTTAATACTGGAACTTGTTACCGTGTGTAAGAATAATCTGCGAGAGAAAGATATCATTGCCCGGTACGGTGGAGATGAATTTACTATTATTTTTCCCGATACAAATGGAACAGATGCCCTTCAACTCGCCGAGAAGCTGAGAGCCGATGCGTCACGTGTTGAGCTTCTAAGATCAAAAAAAAGTTCCATTCAATCGGTTACCCTCAGCATGGGGCTGGCAACGTACCCGGAGAACGCTTCGGGCCTGGAGGCGTTAAAGTCAGGCGCCGACAGGGCCCTGTACCGTGCCAAGGAAGAGGGACGGGACAGGGTTGTTATGGCTGGATGAAGGGCCTGAACAACCCTTTTACTTTTTGAATGCCTGCCAGGGGTTCTTTACCCCCCGATGCATGTAGCTTCCCTCTATGAGCTTGCCTTCATTCTTGAATTTACCGTAGAAATGCTGGGTGAAATACGTATTGGCGCCAACCCTGCGCAATTCCTTCGCGCTGGTAACCGACCTGATAAAACTGATCTTTCCATTATGGATGCGTAAGCGTTTCAACGGTTCATACACCCCTTTTGCCCACCGGGGGAAACGAAATCCACCGTGAAGCCGGCCGTTTTTCACCGCAAGGTACAGGTACCCCTTGTGCCCGGAAACATTGACAGTGTATGTGCCAAGATACTTTGATGGTATATTGACGGCAACCGGCTCATCCTCTTCTTCAATGATGAATTCGATACTTATTATCTCCGCGATGGGAATGACGGAAAGGGAGTACTTTTCTTCCCCTGCAGAAAACGCGGACTTCCTGCTTTTGTGAATTGTCCGGGACTGCCTGCAGATGACGGATGAACCAGCCAGTACAACATGGCGGGCATTATAGTAATTGCCTTCAGTCTTCTTTATGACTGCCCGGTAGGGCGCGGTCAGGGTAAGTATTATGGTGCATATGAACAATACCAGCAGCGTGGCTGCAATTGTTATACCGATTATTTTAAGCTTTTTCTTCATGGTTCAATTCCATTTAATTATTGAATATGCATTACAGTGTCAGAGGGTACATGTTTTCGATGTATATGGCAAGATAAAAAAATCCTTGCGATTCTGTATGTATGGGCATATATACATTACATGGACTAAGGTGTGAAGGAGGGGGCATGTTTGAGAGGATACGGCGGTTCGTTTTTCCCGAAAGGGAAGGATATGCGCAGACCTATGCAGAAGAACTGCATAACCAGTGTGGAAAGGTGTTGCTTCCCGCGTCAATAATATGCATTGCAGCATGGCTGCCGTACGTGTCCGTTGACTCGGTTTTGTTTCCGGGTGAACCCGTCATTGTCATGCTCAGGTATGGTCTTACCATAGTGGCACTTACGGTGTTTATCCTCCAGTTTGTCCCCGTCCTGAAAGAGAAGAGCATGTACCTCCTTGCCGTGCTGGGCCTGTACCTGCTGGTTGCAACTGGTCTTATCACGGGTATATCAGGTGCTGATCCCGTGTACATGGGGGGATACCTGTTCATTCTCGTTGTTCCCGTTATAGCACCCATAAAGCGTAACCTGTTATGGTTCATAGTTGTTGTATCGCTTTTGGTATTTTTTGCCAGTGGCCTTTCCAGGGGGATGGCCTTTGAAAGCATACGTGACCAGTACAAGTTGAATGACATTGTAGCCACTTCAATGTTTTCACTTGTTTTTATATACGTTCTTGACCGGATACGGTACAGGAACTGGATGCAGTCCCTGCAGGTTGGACAACAGAAAATACAATTACAGGAAGACAGTTCCCGTATAAGCAAGATCGTGGAAAATGCAAAGAATGTGACCGCCCACGTGTTAGAGGCAACGGGTGTGCTCAGTGACATGTCCAGGCAGGTGAATAATACTGTAACCGAACAATCCGGGCATTTTACCCAAACCCGCGATGCGGGAGAACGTGCAATAAGATCATTTGAATCATTCAGTGAAACCACCCGGGGTCAAATGGACGTAAACAGCAAAGCAAAACAACTCAGTGAGCAGATCCGTAATGACCTTTCAGGCACTGCCAGTCACAGTATCAAGGCCAGCAAAGACGCGGTTCGTGTAAAAGAGTTGTCTGATGATTGTGATCAGAAACTGAAGGCTGCCATGCAGGTCATCGAGAATTTAAAAGACGAGTCTGCACGAATAGAGGAGATCTCAAGTACGATTAATGACATTGCCGACCAGACAAGCCTGCTTTCCCTGAATGCTTCAATAGAGTCTGCACGGGCCGGGGATCACGGGAAAGGATTCTCAGTGGTGGCAGAAGAGATATCCAAGCTCGCAGAAAGGAGTATAAATTCGGCAAGGGAGATCAGCGGTATCGTTGGAAGTTCCGTGGAAAAGATCAGTATATCCTCCAGCCAGATGCAGGAAACTTCAGCGTCACTTGCCGAGATTGTCAGCTTCCTCGAGGAAAACAGGAAGTTCCTTGTGCAATTTGAATCCATTGTCCGTTCACAGGATGATGACATGAAGGAGTTGATACAGCATTTTGAAGGAATGATCAACTATTCAGAATCGGTAAATTCCATGATAGAACAGAATACACGCGAGATATCTCAATCTCAACAGGTAATGCAGCGTATCGAGGAGTTCTACAGCAATTTGCTTGAAATGGCGACCAGCCTTTTGGATATATCGGACAACCTGTCTACACATATTGAAAATCTTAACACTACGCTGGCGGAATGAATCACTGTCCGTCAGCGTATGGATGATATATCGCGTATGGCGCTGAGTATCCTGTTGGCGATATCTTCCACGGTGCTTCCGGTCAGGCTTGATATTTCAATGATGCCAGTGCAGCTCTGGGAGAGCATCAGGTTGAGGCCCCCGTCATCACCATGCTGCCTGAAATCAGTTCTGAGTCCTATGACCGGGATGCCCCTGGCCATGGCGTAACCCATCTCCCACGCGGTTCCCGAATCAGCGTCAGTGCCGTCAAGTACGGCAACCACTACCGAGGCACCACGTATGCCCTCTATGCATTTTTCGTATATTTCTCCGGGAGTGGACAGGCCTTCACATTCCTCCTGCGGTAAAAACACACCAAGTGCTCCTCCTCTCAGGTGACCGGCAAGCTCGAGGTTATAATTTCTCTCAGCCGTTGAAAAGAGGGGGCCTGCAAGGTATATCCACGTGCTGTTGTTCATGTCCGGGTACCTCCGCTCATGGTTGTAGTGCTCCCGTAAAGGGAATGACGGTGCAATTATCTCTGGCCTGTGTATCTTTTGTATATGATATCCTCAGTTCATGTGTAAAGGTCATGTTCCACAATTCTTTGGCGCGGCCGTGGTTCCGGGCGGTGACACGAATGTTCCTGCTTCCGTCTTCGAGCAGGATGATCCATGATTCGATGCCGCTTATGATATCCTTTCGTATGGCTGCTACTTCAAGAAAAAGGGTGTCTCGATACCTGAAGGGCCGGTTCACCTTTCCCTGGAAATAGGTTGGTAGATGGGAATGTCCTGATATCCATATGTCCACGTGGTAGTCTTTGAGAACCTCTGCGAACCGGTCAGATTTGGCAATTCGCATGGTGGGGAAGGCCGAACTTAACAGACCGCTCTGCTTGAGACAGGCATGGGTAACGGTTATTATTATTTTGTCCTGGTTCCTGATGACAAGGTCTTTCCACCACCTGAAGGCTTCGTCCGATATCTCCTGCATGGGGGTGCGTTTCTCGTCCGACATTAAAATGAAGAGTATGTTGCCGTACCTGGAGGCGTAATGGAGCGGCTTGCCGATATTTTTCACGAACGCTTCAAGGTGACGTGCCTCGTGGTTGCCGGCGATCTCAAGCCAGCAGCTGGTTTTCAGTTTCTTCCTTGTTTCGTGGTATGCGTTGTAATAGAAGGCGGCATTCTTTTTGGCGTAGACTATGTCTCCGGGGACAAGGCCGATGTCTACCCGGGGATAAGACCGTACCATGTCGTCAACGGCTGTCCGGTAATACTCGAGCTCATGTTCGTTTTCCGGCTGCATGTCAGAGTGACACCATATGAGGGTTCTTGACGGGGCATCGCTACCGGCCGGCTGTGCCGGTTCGGTACTGCCGCAGGATACAAGGAGGATCGCAACCATGATCAGCGGAAGGGTTCGTGATCTCCATCCGGCCGCTGCCAGCAAACAGATACCAAGAAAAAGTGATACAATTGGGGCGATCCAGAGGCTCATGAAATCATGCATTCGTGCGGTGCCGGGATCATCGGGATCGTATAAAACCTGTACTTTGTCACCTTCCCGGTATGACGCGGGATTTGTCGCATGGGCGGACTGGAAGGTTATGGTGTTGCCCCTGTCGGTGGTAAACCTGATCACCGGTGCGTACATGACACCGCCGGAACCTTCAAGATCGGCGGGAACATCGATGATGGCGATCACCTCGCCCGTGGTTTTTTCTGAATCTTCAATGAAGCTCTTTGTTGACAAGTACAGGATTACTGACGTTGCCGTGAAAAGTATGCCAATGGAAATGAGAACTACGGGAATTTTTTTTCGTATATTTTTCATTTTTGTTCTTCCGGGTCAGGGAAATCTGGTTTTTCATTGTTCATGAATGCCATGATACCGTGATAGCATTCCCCCGAGGTTATAAGGCTCACCGCTTCATCTGTTTCTAACTGCAGGGCGTTTCCCTGCGGCAGGTCGGCGGACCTGCGGATAACACTGAGGGCATGCCTGATGGCAGAGGGGCCGTTGGCGGCTATGCGTTCTGCCATTTCAATTGCCTCGTCAAGTGATCTCCCCGGCGGGCTGGTCCTGTTTACCATTCCCATGGCGGCAGCCTCGGCCGCGTCTACCTTCCTCGCAGTAAGAATCAGGTCTGCCGCCCGGCTTGAGCCGATCAACCTGCTGAGGGCTACGCCGCCGCCCCAGTCGGGCATAAGGCCCAGCCTGGTTTCAGAGAAACAGAACACCGCGTCAGGGTCAACTATCCGCATGTCACACCTGGTGGCAAGTTCTGCACCGCCGCCGTAAGCCAGGCCGTTCACTGCGGCAATAACCGGGACGGGCAGAAAAACGAAATTATCAACAGCTGTCCTGATCCTGTTAACGAGGGCTTCGACCGGGCTTCGGTCCCGGTTCTTTACGGCATCAACCAGCCGTGATACCTGTGGATTTTCGGGGTTTACGTCAAACCCGGCGCTGAAGGCCTCTCCTGCACCGGTAACTATTACCGCCCGCGGGGTCTTTTCCTTCAATTGAGTGGTAACGTCTTCAAGCGCATCCCACATCTTTTCATCAAAGGCATTCTTTTTGCCGGGACGGTTCAACGTGACAATGGCAAGGTGGCCTTTTCTGTCAATATCTATCCCGTGTGCAGACATATGATTGTCATCTCCATGGTTTAATGTTATTGAGAAATGGTTTCCCCGAATTTTTCACTGTACACAAAATCTTTCAGTTCTTTCCGGGGAGGTCCCTGCTTTGCCGTTACGGCGGGCTCGCCTACGGGCAGTATTACTACCGGTGTATACCCATCGGGGATCTCCAGCAATTCGGCGCATTTGTTGTGATCAAGGAAACCAACTACCACGGTACCAAGTCCCATGTCATGGGCCTTCAGGCAGAAATTCTGTACCGCCATGCCCAGGTCGAACATGTACCAGTTGGACAGTGCCGTGGCTTCATTGCCTTCCTTGCATCCTGAAACACCTTCTTTGGCGCATGCAACCACCAGCACACTGGCAGCAAGGGAGCATTTGCGGGCGGGGTTGTTCTCGGAATACGTTTCCACTATTTTTTCCTTCATTGAAGGATCCCGTACAACAATAAATTCCCATACCTGTGTATTTGCCCATGAAGGTGCCCACCGGGCCGCTTCCAGCAGGTCTTTTACCTGTTCATCGGTAACTTCTTTTTCGGTAAATTTGCGAATAGTTCTCCTGGTGAGTATGGCATCATTAAGTTCCATTAGTAACTCCTGTTCAAGTAATATTACAGTATACAGGGTATAGCAAGGTGAAGTATATGCAATAAAAATTTTCTCGAACTTAATGGTAAATAATGATATAAGCACCTTATACGGTCATTTTAACGGGGGCGTTGCTCATGTCAGAAAGGATTACATTGATAAAAACTGCTTCGTGGATCGGGATCATTGGAAATGCGTTCCTTGCAGTTTTGAAGATTGTGGCGGGTCTTCTGTCCGGCAGTCTTGCTGTTGTGAGTGACGGTATTGACAGTGCGGCGGACGTGGTCGGTTCCATCATCACCCTATTTACTGCCGTGATCATTAACCAGCCACCTGACAGGGAACACCCGTATGGACACACGCGGGCAGAAACCCTTGCCACCGCCATACTTGCATTTATAATATTCTTTGCGGGAGCACAACTGCTGCTAACCACTGTGGGAAGTTTCATACGGGGAGAAACCCCGGGCATGCCTTCCTTCCTTGCCGTATACGTGATCCTCATCTCTATTGCGGGAAAAATATTGCTGGCATTTACACAGTATTATTTCGGGAAAAAGGCAGAAAGTCCCATGCTTATCGCAAGCGCGAAAAATATGCAGAATGATATACTTATTTCGTCGGGGGTGCTTGCCGGCCTGGGATGTACTTTCTATTTTAACCTGCCCATTCTTGACCCGGTGATCGCAACTGTGATAAGCATAATAATAATGAAAACAGCTGTAGAGATCTATCTTGGCATTAATACTGAACTGATGGGTGGCGGAGGTGATGCCCACACCTACAAGCATATCAGCGAATCGGTGAGCGAGACCGAGGGAGCATGCAATCCGCACCGGATGAGGATTCGCAAGATGGGAGAACGGTACTTTATCGACCTTGATATCGAGGTTGACGGTAAGCTGAGCGTGGAAAGCGCGCATGCAATAGCCTGCAGGGTTGAAGAAAAGATAAAGGAACGAATAGCAAACGTGTATGATATCATGGTACATGTTGAACCGGAAGGGAACATTGAAAAGGCCGAGAAATTCGGCCTTTCCAATGACGATGTTGACAGGATGAAGAAGAAATAAAGCTTCACATCTGAAAACCGATGGCCGCGCTGGCCTCGACGGTACCTTCTTCCAGGTTGGCAGTAACATCTATGCCGACAGCCGGTATGGCTATCTTTTTCAGGTACAGCCTGAAACCGCCGCCGGGTCCGTAAAACCAGGTGGTATCGCTTTCTGTTCTGCTGAACATGCCGTTTTCCCAGTACCCCTGAGCAGTTACTGTTCCCCATGACAGGTGCAGCCAGGGCACCTCGTACGCGATGAAACCACCGGCGTAAGTATCTGCGGGGATCTGCTCCGGGGGCAGCGCCCTGAATCCTGGTTTTCCGCTTATCCTTTCTTCGAACACGTCAGGCAGATCGCCTGCAGCCGCGTGCGCGTAGAGCTTCACCAGGTGATCTGAAAAGCCGCCGAATGAATATACCATCCTCGATTCAATACTGTCGTATTCTTTTCCCGTGGCTCCAACGGGGAAACCGTGCAGGTAATCGGTTTTCATGTAAAACCCATGGAGGAATGTGCCGGTATGCCGCATTGTATCTACCCGCAGGCTAACACCCTGGCCAAGTGACCGGGCATCCCGTATATCGTTTTTATCAGTTTTTTCCCTGTTATACACGTCAGCATTATGATACTGGCCTTTCAGGGAAAGGGTAAATGTATCAATAAAACGGTATCCCAGGGAATAATTAACCCGTTGTAACCTGGCATCATACGTTTCGTATATATTCCCGTTCACATCTGCATTCTCATACCAGTAATCACTTACCTCGGATGATACCCCTCCGGTGAAATTTGATGAACCCAGGTGTGGCGCAATGATGCCAAGGTTGGTTTTCCAGCCGTTAGTGGAGTATAAACCGCCAACAAAAAGCTTCTTGTTCAGCCCCAGCATGTTCATGTCCATCAGGTAGAATCCCGCCATGCTGTTATTGCTGTTTGAGGCGGCAAAGGGCATGGGGATCAATGTCCATTTTTCCCGGGCGCGAATATG
>CAYFSO010000069.1:0-10182 GCA_964345775.1 uncultured Leptospiraceae bacterium
AGGCTTTATTTCGCAAGAACACATAAATTTTTAATTAATATTTCGTGCCTATTCTTCAAAATACTTGAACGTGTAATTAGCAACTTTAAATATATCTCCATCCCGTAAATATTTCCCGGGCTCCCTGTTCTTGAATTCTATTGATTCCTCACCAGTCGTTGAAACAGTACACTTCACCTCCCCGCTTTCGCGTGTTGCAGTGATCACAACCGGTTTTCTTACACTGAAATCCCTGATATTGAGTTGATTTCCAACTCCTTTCCCGATAAATACAGACTTGCTGTTTTGTGATGTCAGGTTATACTGCTCAATGTACGGTTCAAGAAGCTCATTATTCCAGTATTCAAGCCGTCCACGTACCTTCAGTTCTGAAAGCTTCTTAAGAAAATATAGAACAGCAAGGATCACAATAACAACCAGAATGACGATGAACCACGGGCGTGTAAAGAACATACGCTCCTTTTCTCTTTTCTTTTCGATCATGCTGGTCATTTCACGGGGCAGATCTTCGGTAATACTCTTTTCGGGGCTATCCTGGCCCTCAATCATCGTAGTATAATCTGAAACGTTCTTTTTAACCTGTTCTGTTATCTTTGATACCTTTTCGTTCTGCTTCAGGTTACCAAGACTTACAAAATGAATGAACCACTCTTTACCGCTATATTCCTCGGCAATACTTTTTATATTGAAGCGGGCACCTGAATGCCATGGTGGAGGATCATCAAGCGCATCAGAAAGAACCACGATAACCTTTTCCCTGTCAGGATATTCATCATCAAGTTCCTGCGCCGTTGCAAACATCGTTCTCATCATTCTCATGGTATAAGTCCACTTGCCACGGGCTTCTACCATGGAAATATACTTTTTGATGACGTCCCTGTTGCTCTCATCTTCAATTACTATACGTGGATAAACTTTTACTTCGGTATCAAACGAAATAAATGTTATACTGTCACCTTCTTCAAGTTGATCAATAAACTTTGGCAGGCTTTCTTTCACACGGGGAAAAATATTCTTTCCCCCATACCCGGCCATACTTAACGAGGTATCAAGAACAAGTACAAGATCCTTATTCTTGGCTGCATAAAGGGTAGAAGAAAACAGCATCAACCCTATAACAAGGCTGACAACAAGGATAACACCACCAATCCGTTTATTATGTTGCGTTTTCAAGGCGAACTCCTTTTCATTTTTTATCTTTATTATTCCTGATTATTCCTGAAACGCATTGATATTATACACAGTTAGAAATTAATGTATTTTCAAGGATATGAAATGTCAAGCAGAATATACCTGCTTCACCATCAATACTCCTCGTATCGCTCCTTCTGGTGAACATAGTTTCGCAGTTCTACTTCTCTTTGCTCATCCATTTCCAGGTACTCATTCATCAAGATGAAAAACCACATGAGAGAATCTCTGCCGGTTTCAAGTGCTACAAACTTTCTCTTCTCTCTCCAATCCTTAATTATAATGCCCTTGTTGACTACCAGCATTACATCAAACTCCAGCAACGAGTCAACACTCCTGTCAATATAGAAATCAGTTATGCTGTCTTTTATACCGGGAAGGTCAAGACTGCTCTCGTATACGATTAGAAAGGAGGGGATCATGTACGCCTGGCTTATCTCTTCCGTAAACCTGTTCAGTTTTTTTGCAAGTAGTACGTTATTCAGTAAATTCTCTAATGAACCCTTTGTCAGCTTCTTTTCCACGTGACACGTGGCATATACAAGTTCAGCCGGAATACATCCGTTCATCATCTCTTTCAACGCAGGCCATTTCTCATGATATACGATATAATCAATATTTTCAGGGATATAACCGCTTGCATCAACCGGGGAAGAATTTTCCAGTTTTAAGCCCTGTGGAAGGAGATTCTCCATCAATTTTTCAAAATTCTTGACATCATAAGATGCCGGGGCCGTGGTTTTTGAAGCCTTAGACTTGGTACTCTTAGATTTTGTTTTCGCCTGTGACTTTGATGACACCTGTTTTTTCTTCAATAATTCTTTTTGCTTTTTTTCAAAATAATCTCTAAACATATATAGTACTCTCCGGGATAGAATTGAATTTCTTTATAGATAATAAAGGTGTATGAATAAGAGGATATGTTTTCTCACTGTTTAATCCACTGTTACTATATCAAGTTTCCTGTTGTCAATGAATAAAATACTACTGCTGGCATTATGTTGCACAATGGCCACCCTGCAGGGTGGCCATTCTATACCACGGACATGAATGCCGGTCAAATTCAAAGTTCGGCAACGTTTACCCTTTCAATTTTCTCATATACCTTCTGGCCTGAACCTGCCACCTCTTCATCCTCGTGAAGTCCAAGTTCTTCATCAAGGCTTTCTTCCACATTTTCATCACCAGGGCTGGTTTTCTCATCAATGCCCTCTTCAGGAGAGCTGCTTCTCTGTATCCTTGACCTGAGCTCTTTTGTGCTCATTTTATTCCACTCCCTGGCAACATGTATGTATTTACCTCCGGAATAATACCTGATGTACTTCTGAAACTCCCTTGCAGCCAGGTCGAATCTTTTACTCATGAAGTACGAATAGCCTTTCTTGATCTGGGCATCCTGGTCCTTATGGTAATACCCGTTGGTCAACACTCTATTGAAATACCCTATAGCCCTGTCATACTTTTTCAACTGGAAATAACACTCACCTGTCCAGTACAGGGCATTTTCAGATCTCTTGTGGCCAGGAAAATGTGTGAGGACACGCTTGAAAAACGATATACCCTGCCAGTATTGTCCTTTCCTGAACGCATGCAATCCACTCTGGTATGCCTGCTCCCTGTAAGAGTCCTTTACATCATTTGTATACTGGCTTATTTCGCCATAATATTTCAGAAAATAGTCATAATTATCATACGCATCACTGGCCTTTCCCAGGTGTTTCAGGGCACGTGCCCTGCCAAGAAGGGCATCCTCGTTACGCCCGTACTCTCCCAGTGAAATTTCGAACATGCGTCTCGCCTTGCGATACTCCCCTGTTCTCAGGTAAGTATGTCCCAGTTCGGAATATACCCTGCTCCTGAATTCCCGGTTCATAGACGAGTTCAAGAGCGCAAATAACTGGTGTACTGCTTCTTCAGAATTCTTTTTCAAGACGTTAATATGGGCCAGCCGAACCAGCAGGTCCCTTTGCAGGGATTCAGGTAATTGCTCCCTGTTATTCTTCAGGAGATACACGTATTTAAGATATGCCAGTCTCTTGAGCCCAAGCTTCTCGTAGCATTGACCAATGTAATAGTATGCCTCACCAACAACTTCTGTATCCGGATATCGCGCAATTATTTTCGTGAACAGGTTGATAGCATTATTCACCGCCTCCCTGTTTCCACGCTCGTATATCATCTTGGCTTCTACAAGCAGCTGCGATGCTTCCCTTTCTGGTTGAATATACTGGTCATAGTATATGAACGACCCCAGACCGCATACTATTAGTAGTATTCCTATAATAGTTTTAGTCTTCATCAATAAGCTCCTCAATCATTGTGTCATAACAGAGATCCATGATGCATTACTGGCCAACCCTTTGTATCGCATAATTCCTCCAGAATTTGGCATCTTCAGGGAAATGCTTAACAACATCATTTTGCACCAGGTACTCCAGTCCTTTCCTGTATTGCTTCAATTCAATATATGATCTGCCGGTAAACAATTTGGCCTTCGCTACATCATGATCATTATCGGATTCTCTAATTACCTTCTGTAATGATTTTATCGCAGCCCGGTAATACCCGCGGTCAAAGGTTGTATGGACAATGAGATCAACAGCAGGTGCAGATAAACTGGCTTTCCTTCCAGGCTCTGGTTCAACACGATCGGGTATTCTTTTTCCGAACTCTTTCCGCGGCCGAGGCTCTTTTTTTTCAGGAAGCTTTTTAAGAGCTTTTTTCACCTGGACAGGTTCATTACAAATACTGGTTCCTTTTTCAAGACTGAAGTTTTCAATACTTTCAAAGTTTTCAGGAACAAGTGCATAATAATACGACCCCGGGAGAACTCCACTATCAACATACGATCCTGAATTTATATTTACAATATCTACGAGATACGCATCCTTTATGTCTTTTGATGATGGAGGGATTTCCTCTGCCCTGTAAAGTTTATAATACCTGCTTCCCGCAGAACCCGTGTACTGCCAGCTAATTCGTATCCCCTTACCTGTCTCGGTTGCATTAATGCCGGTAACTTCGACTGGTTTCCCCATTACCACGGGCTGTACTGTATAATTATCATCTTTGCTCAGGTTGGTATCAATGGCACCGTCGGGCATCTTGATCAAGACAGCATAATAGAGGCGCCCGGAAGGGGGGTTTTTATCAATGAATTCATCATATCGACCATCTACCGTGCCCAGCGATCTTGAAAGGGCCAGTCTCTCTGCGTTTTTCAAAGGTTCATCATACCTGTATACAAGGAACTCCTTTGCCTTAAGACCCGACTTGTCCCAGGTAACTTTAACAGTACCGTCGTTCAGCAGTTTCGCCTGTATATCATCAACCGTAGCACTGCTTTTAATAACAACATGGACACCACTCGTGAGATAACTCTGGTCAGGAATTAACTGCAAATCCTCGTTCCCTGACATATCTTTAGTGGTAACTGCATAGTAATACTTTCCAGTTTGCCTTATACCCCTGTCTATATAGCTTTCCCGTTTTCCGGTAACCGTTGCAACCACCTTTGCTCTCTTGATCTTTTCAGGAGTATTGATGGGTTCTGCATCCCTGTAAATTGTATATGTAATGTTATCCTGGTCCACCCCCTTCCATGTAAGAAGCACCTGGGTCTTATTGATTTCACGGGCATGGATCAGTGTAACCCGGTCAGGATCCCTTTTGGCCTGTTGCTGATCGTATTCCCGTTCAATAACAACGGGACTACCGGTATAATTGACGTCCGGATACAGGCTAATATCACCAGCCTGTATTTTTTTTCTTGCAAGCACCACGTAATAATACTGGCCGGGTGAAAGCCTGGAATCTATTGCAACGGGCTTAGCCCCGGCAGGAACCAGTTTAACAGACGCGGCACCAAGGGCCGTTTTTGTGTTATTTGGAATACTTGATGTCCTTCCAACTATAAAATCATTGGTTGAATCAGGATGAATATCCCATGTTATTTTTACAGCTCCCTGTACTCCCTCAATCTGTTGGGCCCTGATAGTTCGTGCAACATGCGGCGGCAATCCCCTGGATTCTTTTTTCTTTTCCGTTTCATCCGTTTCAGGCTGAGTATATTCCTCTTTCGCATTATCCAGGAGGAATTGTGAATACATTACCTGATCCACAAACAAACACGTGATAACAAGCATTAATATGGCAGTATTTCTTTTTCTTTTATTCAAGGTTGTCATTCCATGGAAACGCATAATTGTACAGATATATACATGTATATAATATTTTTCGGTTCTATACAGCCAGTTCTTTACATTTAATTTATATCACTAAATCATTGATGTATATTATGAAAAAAGCTTGACCAACAGCCTTGAGAATCATATTAAAATATATACTTATTTTGCGGATTATTATCCCTGTATTACCCTCACCCATGTTTCCCCTTTTTCCTAAATGGTAATGTCAGGAATTCTTCTGTAAGCATATTTATATATAAAAAGGTTTACAATGGACAAACAGGAAAAGATCAGGAAGAAAAAGACCGTAATACTTGAAGCACTTAAGCAGTGCCTGCAGAAGGACGTGTATTCAAGGATCACCGTGCAGGATGTTGCAGATGAGGCTGGATTCTCGAAGGGAGGGCTCCTTCATTATTTTCCCACCAAGGAGGAGATGTACCTTGAGCTAATGGAATACATTTTCAACGAAATCCAGCATGACCACAGGGAAGTTTTAAAAGGCAACCTTGAATCAAAGGAAAAAGCCAGCATTTCTGCTTTATACGGTATTGAAAGATTTATGCTGGATACCAGCACCATACGTATCTTCATCAACCTGGTCATGTACGCGTACGAAGAAGACAAGATAATGATACGCCTGAGGGAATTCGTTCGTCAGCACCTTGACCTGTACCAGAACATAATTGACGAAGCACGTTCCGATATACCAAACAGGAGAAAATCAGATTTTGATCCAGAATTTACTGCCAGGATCGCACAGATAATCGTACTTTCAACCAGTTTATTCGAATCCATCGACCCCATCCCCATGGATACCATGAATGTAATGAAATACATTATATCGCTTTTCAAGGGATAATACCGGACAGCCCGGTCCCTTAATTAAACCAGGTATGAATATTTCCTGGCTATTTAATTAATTTTTTATAATAATCTGAATGATTTTTTTTAATTCTTTAACAACCAAGTACGTGGTGAGTTACGAATAATAAAAAAACCGTTCCAGTTATTCCGGAACGGTTTTTCGTGATCTATAAATAATTCAATGTCAGGCACATACACCCTGGTTCGCTTCTGACTCGAGTTTTTTTACAAGATGCTTGTAATAATCATTTGAGAAGAACTTGTACATGCTCATTCGGGTGTCATCAAAGGACTGTAGTATTTTTCTATACTCGCTTACACCTTCTTCATCGCCGATACAGAACCCGTGCCTGCGCCCATATCCGCACTTCTTGCATATTGGATTTTTTAACGCCTTGTAACATCCTTTGTGTTCGTACCCGTTTTTATGACAAAAAGGGCACAATTCGTATCTCAATCCCGAACAGTCATTTTTCTGAATGTTCTCTTTGATCTTTGTCCATACGCGTAACGCTTCATCGTTTGTCCAGCTTAATATTTCTTCCCTGTCCCCTTCATTGAAGTACCATGTTCCCGGTATGGAAAGCTCCGCTTCCATCCTGTCTGCCTTGGACTTCATAAACCGTATAATGATGTCGTTATAGTCATTCATAATAAAAACCCAAAATTAAATAAAATTATCCAACCGGTCATACTTTTTTCATATAAATTAATAGTACACAAGATTTCATATAATTCGACCTGATTTATAAATCAGAACACTTTTTTTAATAATACCATAATAATTAATCTATAACAGCAAAAACAAAATATGGTATTAATATTGTATTATTATAGGTAAAGTATAGTTCCACCTGACAATTAATCAATTTATTTTTTTTAAAAAATCACCCTTCTTCAGTCAATATTCTGCTCATGGTATTGGTGGTATCCAACAAAGAGACCGCCATTTCAGATATCTGCTCGGATCCTGACGCAAGTTCCTGGGTGGAGTCATTAATAATTGATATTGACCTTGTTATCTCATCTATAGCGTTTTTCAGCTCATCGCTTGATACTTTCAATTCATCTGCACCGTTTAATACGCCTGAGGCACTTTCCTGCATCTGGCTGTTGATATTGAGATCACGGTCTATCAATTCCCTGACATCAGCAAACATGTGTCCGAAATCTACCGATAGTTTTTCTATATGTACTGCAGTCTCACTCACGTTTTCCATGGCCCGCCCGGTTTCGTACAACTCTTTATCAGTTCTCTCTACCAGGCTTGTGATCTCCCTGGTAATTGCCTGCGTCTTTTCCGCCAGCTTGCCAATTTCCTCTGCCACAACGGCAAAACCTTTACCAGACTCACCCGCCCTTGCCCCCTCGATAGATGCGTTGAGCGAAAGCAGGTTGATCTGGTCTGATACATCTATAATCATTGTTGTAGCTTCTGATACCTGACAAACGTGCTGCTTTCATACGCCGAGAGGAAATAATACCTGAATTTATCAATACCCATCGTATTATCCTTCATGCACAAAATGTATGGATCCACTCACCTTATACCTGACCGACCATTCAGTCAATAACAATTATAATCAGTAAATTGTTCAAAATTTGAACCAGTACACTATTCTTTGCGTTCCCTTCAATAATATCTGTTGACATGTCACACCCGTGAGCTGATAGTATTGAGGATAAGAAACATAATTCTATATTTCGGATCACTATATGACACATGAAATTATTGCCACATTCGCCCTTGCTCTCTTTTTTGGTATCCTGTTCGTAGCAATAGCCAAAAGGCTGAAGGTTTCGCCAATTGTCATACTTCTTATCGGCGGCATCCTGGTTGGCCCGGGTGCATACAGGCTCAACATAATTGATCCAATGAAACTGGGAGACGGCCTTGTAGCAATAATCCAGATGTCGGTAGCGCTCATACTGTTCGAGGGAGGACTTACCCTGGACCTGAAAGGGTACAGGCAGGTTTCCTCCGAGATCAGGGCAGCACTGACGGGGGGAGTGCTGATCACGTGGATCGGTTCTGCCGCCATTATCAAGTATGTATTTGGATATCCATGGGTCTTTGCCATACTGGCCGGAAGCCTCATTATTGTTACCGGACCCACGGTTATAGGACCCCTTTTAAAACGTGTGGGGGTGCACCAGAGACTCAATAATTTTCTTCACTGGGAAGGGGTGCTTATCGATCCCATCGGTGTCTTTATTGCCCTCTTGTGTTACGAGTGGATAATTGGCCATGATGCCATACTTCTTTTCCTTTCGCGATTCCTTTCCGGCATTGTTATCGGCCTGGTATGCGGATACATACTTGCCCGTATTATCAGGAAAAACTGGATTCCTGAAGAGAACCTGAACCTTTTCGTCCTGGCCGCGGCACTGGGGATATACACCCTGTCAGACATGCTTGTGTTGGAAAGCGGCCTTCTCAGTGTGGTCATATCAGGATTCGTTATCGGTACCCTTGATACCCCCCAGATGGACAGGATCAAGATACACAAGGCACAGCTCATAGAATTGCTTATCGGGTTACTCTTTGTATTACTGGCCGCGAACCTGTCCATCGATACCTACAGGGGCGAATACCTGCTCAAGATACTGCTGGTAGTTATACTGGTCATGATCGTGATCCGTCCATTGAACATATTTGTCAGCACCATTGGGAGTAAAAATTTTAACCTGCGTGACAAGCTATTTCTAAGCTGGATCGCCCCACGCGGTATCGTGGCTGCGTCCATGGCTTCCCTGTTTGCCCTCAACCTGAAAGGATCAGGCAGCAGGTTCGCCGATGAAGCAGCATTCCTGGAGACCTTTACGTACGCCGTGATCAGCGGCACGGTGATATTACAGGGGTTCAGTGCCGGGTGGATCGCCAGGCTTCTCAAGTTACACGAACCCGAGCCCACAGGATGGCTTATCGTGGGCGCCCACAAGCTTGGGCGTATCGTTGCCAACTTCATCCAGGACCAGGGACGCGCGGTCACCCTTATTGATACCAATATCAGGATGGTTGCGGTGGCCAGGAGAAACGGCTTTACCTCCATCTCTGACAATGCCATTACGGTAAACCCCGACAACACTCCCGAGCTTTTTGGTGTTGGCAACGTTCTGGCTATAACCGAGAACGAGGAACTCAACGAGCTGATATGCCAGCGATGGAGCAGGAAGCTGAAAAACCCCAACCTGTACCAGTGGCGCCAGTTGTCCCTTCCCGATGAGAAGGCGGCACCGGAAGCAACCCCCACCGGAACCCCGGTATGGACAAGCCTGCCCCTGGGAAGGGTTATCAAGATGAGCATCGAGAACAAGGATATCGCCTTCATGCAGGGACAGAGTGAGGCCGGTTCTATCAACCATCCAGAACGGGTGTTGATGAGCAGGGTGGGAGACCGTGTATACCCATTTCTGCCTGAAGATACCGAGGGACCATGCATGTTTCTCCTGTACCAGCCATTCACTGTCAGCGTTGACCTGCACATAAAGCCTGAATGGGTCATTTTCTCCACTGCCAGGTCAATGTCCGGGGTTATACAGGAACTGCTTGATGTTCTGCGAAATGAATACCCCGATCTTGAGACAGCCAGCATACACAAGCACATGATGGACATAGAGAACGAGTATTCCAGTCTTATCGGCTTCAATATAGCCCTGCCGCATGGCTATTCTGAGAAAATAAACGAATCCATCGTCATGGTGGCCCGGCTCACCCACCGGGTACTTTCAAAGATAAACAACGAAGAGGTGCACCTTGTATTCATGGTATTGAGCCCCAGTAACGATCCCAACATGCATATTAACACCCTTTCAGAGATATCCAAGTTCATCATGAACGAAGAGAACAGGGAGAAACTGTTTACCGCTTCTTCACATGCTGACCTGGTTGAAGTATTTTTCCCGCAGCTACGCAGGGAGGGGTAGTTTGGTGGAT
>CAYFSO010000069.1:10282-16399 GCA_964345775.1 uncultured Leptospiraceae bacterium
GATGGTGGATGGTGATTAGTCCAGTTTGGGGATGGTTTCCATATCCTGTTTTTCCAGTATTTTTTCGAGGCGGGTCATTCCCGTCCTGACTTGATTTGAGATGCCCTCTCCCGGGGTGGTGTCCCCGGGCTGTATACCTATGAAATATATCTTTTCTACGAATGACTGCAGGTAAGAGATGAACATGGAAGGCGGCGCCGCGTGGGTGTTAAAAAGGCTTGAGGTGGAAAGTTTTTCGAGGGGGATACGCCTGATTTCACCCGGTTCAAGATCCATGCCGGTGGTGTCAACTATTACCAGGACACCAGGCCGCTCACGCTTCACCACGCCGGTATAATTTTCGGGCATCTGCCCCCCGTCCACCACCACCCATCCTGTTGCGTTGAACTCTTCAGCCAGTACGCTGCCGGCGGCATCGTCCCGGTTCAGGCGGTTGCCCATCCCCAGCAGCATGTGTTTGACGGTATCACCCATGCCTCTTCCCGCCATACACCCGCACGGCAATGAAATAGAATACTATTGGTGCCACGAACCATACCAGTTGCGGCATAAGGGTGAAGTGTCCCCCGCCGGCCCGGAACAATACCGGGTTCCACCAGGTGGGTTCATAGGTCCACAGGTTCCCATATACCGCCATCAACTCCACTCCAAGTTCCTGCAGCTGTCCCCAGAGAAGAAGCACCAGCAATTCTGACGGACGGAAACCCGTGAAGTGCGGGGGTGCCAGCAGCTTTCGCACAAGCCATACTCCCATCATGAACAGGGCCCCGTCCCACATGGTATGTAAAAGGGGCTGCATAAAGGCGGGAAGCGGCCATGGTGTTGTACGGGTAAAGGCGGGCGTGCTGGAGAACTCCGGGCCAACCAGGAAGAAGCCGAATTCCCAGACCGCCCCGAGAAGTGCCCCAACCCAGAAAAGGGAGAAGGTTTTCCGGGATATCCTCCCGGTGGCGTATCCAATACTAAAGAAGAGAAAGATGGATACCGCCATCAGCACGTCACCCCAGTGCAGCAGGTGGCTCATGTCAATTCTCCCCCGAGAGACATTGCAGTACTTCACCAACGTACATCCTGTGATAATCGTTATTATAGAGTTTTTCGATGTCAGGTGAAAGAAAATGTGACGGGTCAATGTCCTGCTGGTATATCTTGCGGCATTCGATCACCAGCCGTGACTCTGCAAAATACACGCACCCGTTTCCCGAGTCAACCGGGGTGAGGCCGGTTTCTGCCGTCTTGTTCACGTCGCGCCCCGATCGGCTGCCGCAGAACTTGAGGATGTCCCTGTACGTCTCGTCAAGGAAATTCAGGGTGTACACGTCATTCTCTTCGGTAAAGTTATAGGTATGACGGGTGGGCCGCACAAAAATGAAGCTGACCGGTTTATGCCAGAGAATTCCCAGTCCACCCCATGACGCGGTCATCATGTTGTGAGACTCCATGGTTCCCGAGGTGATCAGCATCCAGTCGTCCCCGATAAGCGAGAACGGGTTATCAGCAATGTCAGCATAGTCAATTGTTTTCAAGCTCATTATAATTCCCTTTCGTTAACTTTTTATTATGACTACATGATATGTACATACCAGCACCACGGTTGCAAGAACTTTTACAAAATGAATGCCACCTTGACACCGATCTATTGCACGATCAATTGAATATTATATATATCCGTGTTTCAGTGTCTCCGTGGCAAAAAACTTACTGACATTTCAGCCATAGTATGTACATTGTTTACCTGTGTACAAGCAACCATAGTGGAGGGATCAATGTTCAGTAAAGGTGCCATCGAATGGGTTCACCAGGCCGCCAGCATTCAACGCTGGAATGACCACCTGCGGCCGGCTGACCTGACGGAGCTTGACAAGCAGGCCCACAAGATGATCATCGCCTACGTTATCGCCAAGTTCGAGTCAGAATCGGGAAGCCACGTGTTTGACTGGATAAAGCTTATCGAGGGAGGCATTATCGAGTTTCTGCACCGGGTTGTGGTGACCGACATCAAGCCGCCGGTGTTTCACAAGATCATGAAAGAAAAAGGGAAGGAACTGAACCGCTGGGTACTGCAGCAGTTAGATAATGACATAACCACCATTGCCGGCGGGTTCAGGGACAAGTTCGAGGAATACTTTTTTAACGAGAACTACTCCACCGTTGAGAAACGCATATTACAGGCAGCCCATTACCTTGCCACCAACTGGGAATTCCGCATTATCTACAACCAGAACTTTTTTATACAGGGTATCGAGAAAACACGGCAGGAGATCGAGGACCAGATAGAAGAGCACAACGATCTTGTGGGCGTACAGAAGATATTGCTGCACAAGGACATCAACGGCTTCGTGAACCTGTGCGGCCAGCTGCGTTTTCAGCAGCGCTGGGCGCAGACACCCCGAATACCCCGCACCTCGGTGCTTGGCCACATGCTCATAGTGGCCATACTTGGCTATTTCTGCTCCATGGAGATCGGTGCCTGCCGGCAGCGGGTTTTCAACAATTTTTTCGCTTCACTCTTCCACGACCTTCCTGAAGTGCTCACCAGGGACATTGTCTCACCGTTAAAGAAATCGGTACAGGGACTTGACGAGATCATAAAGGAATACGAGAAGATTCAGGCAGACGAGAAGATATACCCTCTCATCCCCGAAAGCTGGCACGATGAGATCCGGTATTTCACCGAGAACGAGTTCGTGAACAAGATCACCAGGGACGACAAAACAGTTTTTGACATCCCCGTTGAAGAGCTGAACAATACCTACAACCAGGACAGCTGGAACCCCCTTGACGGGATCATGCTGAAAGGATGTGACGATCTTGCCGCATTCATAGAAGCATCACTGTCCATCAAGTACGGCATAAAGCCAAAGGCACTTGAAAACGGCCGGCAGAGCATCTACCAGCGGTACAGGAACCGCAAGATCGGCTCCCTGGATTTCGGCATGGTGTTCGATTATTTCAACTGAGATCACTGAAAAGATCCCGTGATGAACCCGGTTGCCCTGATCAACCCCGATACCCCTGGTAATACCAGGAAGGCCCTGCATGGTAATCATGTTGCGACCCTTGAGGTACCGCGCTGCACGCTGGTTGCACCACCTGTCTCGGGCCACCCCGACATACAGCTTTTTCCATACCATGACAGCATGGTGGTTCACCCCGGTATGCCGCTTCAATTCATAGAAAGGCTGGAAAAGATATTTCCCCTGCAGGTAAAGCGGGGTCAGAGCCATTTATCAGAAGATCATCCTTCGGACTGCCCGTACAACGTGGCCTGCACCGGCCTGTTCGCCTTTCACAATACCGGGTTTACCGACCCGGTAATCGTCTCCATGCTGCGATCACGGGGCTTACCCCTTCTGCATGTGCCGCAGGGCTACACCCGGTGTGCTACCATGGTGGTGGACGGGAATGCTGTTATAAGCGCCGACCGAAAGATATGCGACGCCGCCCGCAATGCCGACCTCGCTGTTCTCCAGGTACAGCCTGGTCACGTTACCCTTCCCGGTTACCGGTACGGCCTGCTGGGCGGCGCTTCGGTGGCATACAACGCAACGGTGTACCTTGCCGGATCGCTTGAATACCACCCTGATGGTACAGCGATTCGGGAATTTATCCAGTCCCGCAAGATAGAACTGGTTGAGCTTTCAAGCGGCCAGATCTACGACCTGGGCTCCTTCTTTATTCTTGACGGATATCCTGGATATATTTAAAACCAGGTATACCAGCTGCGGGAGAACCAGATGAACAAGAAGTATCCGAACATACCGGGTGAACAGGAATGCTACAGGCTGATGGAAGAGTACCAGATGCTTCCAAATATCGTTGAACACTCCCGCCAGGTAAAGAACGTGGCCGTGATCATAACAGACAACCTGCTTGACGGGAACCGTGTGAACCGTGACCTGGTGATGGCTGCTTCGCTGCTGCATGATATTACCAAGACACGGCAGCTGAATACGGGTGAACCCCACGACAAAACCGGGGCAGATCTTCTTCGCCAGCTGGACATGCCCGAGGTTGCCTATATCGTTGCAGAGCACGTGTTCTTCAACGACTTTAATCCCCGCGGCGGCGTGGAAGAACGCGAGATCGTTTATTACGCGGACAAGCGGGTTATGCATGATATCATAGTGACCGTAGACCAGAGGGTTGAAGACCTGCTGGAAAGGTACGGCACCACCCCGGACAGGCGGGAACGCATCCTGCTGAACAGCAGGATGATCTACAGCATTGAAGAAAAACTTGTACGCAACATGAAAGCCGACCTTGAAGAACTGATCTCACAAATGGAAAATTGACCGCATGAGACCACCATACCTTATACTTGACTGCTACGTGGACGAACCCGCGTGTTTCGGTGTCCCCCCCTTCGTCTCCCCCTACCCCCGCTATATTTTCGGCGCGCTTGTTGACGCCGGTGTTGATCCCGGGATGATCGATTACATGACCATCGACAGCGTACGCTCCACGGATTATTACGTTGCTCACGGATACGACCTGGTGTTGCTTGTTGGCGGCGCCACCGTCCCGGGAAAATACCTTGGGTATGATATCGGCACCGTTACGGAGATAGCTTCCATCATAGAGAAGAATCCTCACCTGGAGTTCGTTATCGGCGGGCTCGTGGCATTCACACTGAGGGGAGAGCCCGGGGAACGGGTACACCTGTGTACCAGTGATATTGAAAAGTTCGCGTACGAATTCGCGCGGGGCACCCGGGGATTCGGGCACAGGGATTACGACGAGCTTGACCGCTGGGCACTTTACGGGGCGGAGGTTGTCACCCGTCACCCTGATTTCCCGTACATGGTCTGCGAGATGGAAACATACAGGGGATGCCCCAGGAGATCTCACTGCTCTTTCTGTTCCGAAAGCATTCACAGCAGTGTTGACTACAGGCATGAAGAGTCCATTTTGAAAGAAATTGACCGGCTGATAGAACTGGGGATATCCCGTTTCAGGCTGGGCAGGCAGGCAGATATTATTGCCTACAAGTCGTCCCTCTCAGATTTCACGTCCGGCTTCCCGAGACCCGAGGTGACCCCGGTTACCGGGCTGTTCCATGAATTAAAGACCAGGATAGATGAAGGGAAGATTGACCTGCTGAACGTTGACAACGCAAATCCCGGCACCATATTTCATTACCCGGAAGAGTCTTCCATGATCATCAATACTATTGCACGGGTAATTACACCTGATGACACCCTCCCCCTTGGCGTAGAATCATTTGATAATACGGTTATAAAGAAGAACAACCTGAAACTTTCCGGTGAAAACGTAAAGGATGCGGTACGCATTGTAAACGATGCAGGTGGTTTTACCAGGGATGGTTTTCATGCCCTGCTGCCGGGCATAAACCTGATCCACGGGCTGCCCGGCGAGACCCCTGAAACCTTTAAAATAAACTACCGATCTTTAATGGAGATACTTGAAGAGGGACTGCTTTTAAAGCGGATAAACATTCGAAGCATTTTGCCCTTTCCCGGCACCTTTGCAGCGGAACAGGGATACCATGTATCGGGAAAAACCCGCAACCGGTATGAATACTACAGGCAGAAGATACGTGAAGACATTGACCACCGGATGCTGCAGAAGATATACCCGGCAGGCACGGTGCTGCGTAACGTGAGGGTGGAAGAGCAGCACCATGACCATTCACTTGGCAGGCAGCTGAAAAGTTATGCTATTACCGTACGGATCCCGCTGCCAGTGGAGTTGAAAAAGTTTCAGGAAGTCATCGTGGTTGATCACCGGGAACGGTCGGTGGTGGGATTGCCGCATCCTGTTTCGGTGAACCAGCTGCCGCAGAAGGCACTGGAGCTTATACCCGGTATAAGCAGAAAGGCCGCCTCGGATATCATCCTCAAGCGGCCCTTCTCGGCTTTCCCGCAACTAAACGGTTTAATTGCTCACGTGGATCCCTCCATTCGCCGGTCAATTAAAAACGGATTCTAATATCGCTTTCTCTCCTTGTCATGGTTCAAGCGGTTCATGATGTACACGGCGATATAACCGCCAACAAACCCGGCTATGATGTTCACCCCCGTTTCGTATACCAGGAACTGCAATATCTTTATGACAATATCAAGCAGAAGCTTATCCAGCACGAACCCGCCGATG
>CAYFSO010000070.1:0-16109 GCA_964345775.1 uncultured Leptospiraceae bacterium
TATTGTCTTGGTTATGTACAGGGCCACGAACATACTGCACAGTACCCCGATGAACAATGTTACCGCGAATCCCTTTATAGGACCCGTGCCGAACTGTGAAAGCACGAAGGCGGCAATGAGTGTTGTCAGGTTGGCATCAAAAATGGTCCAGAATGCCCTGTCAAACCCATTTGTCACCGCCATCCTTGCTGACTTGCCTGATCTCAATTCTTCTCTTATCCGTTCATAGATGATAACGTTGGCATCCACTGCCATACCCACAGTGAGAATAAAACCGGCAAAGCCGGGCAGTGTCAATGTAAAACCGAGCCACGAGAGAAGTGCCATCATGAATATGGTATTAATGATAAGTCCCAGGGCTGCGATAATACCCGAGAACTTGTAATACAGGATGATGAAGACTATAACACCGAGGAGGCCAATGATGATAGCTTTTACCCCCGCCTCGATGGAGTCCTGTCCAAGGGAGGGGCCTACTGTTCGCTCCTCTATTATGGACAGGTCAACCGGCAGTGCACCTTCCTTGATGATCCTTGCCAGGGCATGTACTTCCTCGTAGGTAAAGTCGCCCTGAATAACAGCCTGCCCGGTACTTATCTGCACATTGATATTGGGCGCACTCCGTATCTTCTCATCTATAACGATGGCCAGTTTTTTGCCCTGGTTCTTTTCACTGGTCACCTCGGCAAACTTGGATGCACCTTCCGAGGTGAGTGTAAAATGTACCGCAAGCTGCTGGTATTCATCGGGGGCAACCCATGCCTTGTTGATCTCGTCACCTGCAAGGGCCACTTCTTTTTTAAGGGCCATGGGATATGACGCATACAGCTTGTTGGTCTCTTCGTATCTCTGGTAGAAAAACAGTATTCTCAGGTTATCTGGAAGGTTGATATCATTGGACATCCTTTCCGCAACCCTTCTCAATTCAACCGGATCCTGTGGCAGGCCATCAGGAAGATTCTGGTTTACCCATTCCGATGCCTTCTGTGTGAACTTATCACTGGCAAGCCTGTATTCAACACGCCCGGTTGTACCGATGGCCTTTTTTACGCTCTTTGGATTCTTTACACCCGGCAGCTGTATTTCTATAGCTTCGTTGCCGCGCGGTCGTATGGAAGGTTCAGATACGCCGAACTTGTCGACCCTGTTGCGTAGAAGCTCAAGGGCCTGCCTGGTAAGCTCGGTTCTCTCCTTTTCTGAAAGGGTTTGCTCCATCTTCGCTTCCATCTTGTCAAAGTTTGCCTGCAGTACCAGATGCATACCCCCCTGCAGGTCAAGCCCCAGGTTGATCTTCTTGGCAAGGACCGCGTCTTCTGCCCAGTGAGGCATCAACTTTGCATCGAGCACACCCGGAAATATCCTCACCTCGTTCATGACCGCGTCGCTCAGATTTATTCCTGATACAAAAATTGCATTTTCTTTCTGCTCAACCTGGTAATCTTTATCCGCGAACCGCTGTGTAATAGATTGCACCTGTTCCCGGGTGACATTCTCGCTCAGCTCGATCTTCATCGTTTTCTCACCCACGGTGGGCAGAATAAGAATTACGGCGAATGCTATAAGTGCTAATATAAATATAACTCTGTAAAGCAGTCCTCTAGTCATGATACCTCTTCCTGTTGCTATTGTTAAACTTTGGGAAACCTGCGAAGTACCCTGCCGGGGCGTTCCCTGGCACGTACACGATATAGTATGAATACCAGGAATATAATAAGCCCCAGGATGATCCAGGCCACAATGTCGGTTGTTTCCTTGTCCATTCCGAAAAGTCCACTGCCCTGCGCTTCTTCTTTACTTACTTCTTCCTGGTCTTCAGTATTTGCCAGTATCTGTTCTGATGAGACAGTCTCCTCAAGCTCTATACCGGCTATTCTCCGGTACTTGAAGGGGCCCTCCGCAATAGAAAGCAATTCTCTTTCCACCCCGGGAGCTTCTTCCTTCTTCGCGGATCCCGGCTGCTCCCCGGCTGTATTTCCGGCAGGTTTTTCCTTTACCTGTTCCTTTTCCCTGGCAGCTTCCGCGCGGGCCGGTTCTTCATCGTCGACAGGTGTGCTGTCACGGGTAGCAGGCTTCTTTTCCGGTTTGTCTTCCGGTTTGTCTTCCAGCTTTTCTACTGGTTCAGACGAACTGTCTACCTTTTGTTTCTCTTCATCAGTACGGGCTTCCTTTTTATCTGTTTTTTCAACAGTCTCATCAGGTGATCCCGCCTCTTTCACCTTTTCAACTTCGGGCGAAACTGGTTCTTTCGGTGGCTGCACCGCATCTTCCTGTGCCCCGCACGGAACCAGGACAAGCAGAAAAAAAAGAACGACTGCACCCCACCTGATATGTCGAATACCCTTATTCATAATACTGCTGTTTCGGTACGTTCAGGAAACCTTTGACTGGATTGCGCTCTTGGAAAATTCCACCTTGGTGCCGTCTGCTATCTTCAGCACAACGATGCCTTCATCCGGCTTCAGGTTGGCTATAACACCGTAAATACCACCCACCGTGATGACCTTGTCACCTTTCTGCAGGGCTTCTATCATCTTTTTCCGGTCTTTCTCTTTTTTCTGAGAAGGCCTTATCAGTAAAAAGTAGAATATCAATACCATCAGGCCAAGGGGAACCAGGCTCATCCACCCGCTTCCAGAAGAAGGCCCTGATCCGCCCGCCTGGGCATACGCAACTGTTATTAATTGTGCAAACAAAATGCACCTCCTGATCAAATCACAAAATCACTGCTGCACACTTAAAGCATTGAAGTTTTTATGTCAACACAAATATCCCGTGTACATCCTATCAGTTCTATCAGGGATCGATGATCACCGGTGTACCTCTCTGCACGTACTTCTCAAGGTCTACAATATCCTTGTTGTACATGCGTATACACCCACTTGAAGAAAGGTGACCAACTGATCCAGGGTCGCAATTACCATGAATGGCTATCCCTGATCCGATGGAGGGAACCCTGCCGTTTTTCAGGGGCAGCTTCCCGTCACTTTTTGCCTTTTCATACCTTTTACGGTCATCCATGTTGGGATACGATATACGGAAAAACCGTGGACCATACGCGTTATCACCCAGGTCCTGGTCGGGTTTGCCGTACCGGTAATGCCCGTCCCGTGCCCTGAAATACACGCTGTTCATTGCCCTGAGTTTGCGATACGAGCTTGAATCTTTCGGGGCATCCATGCTGAGTATCTCTGTAATATAATACGTCCCTTCCGGTGTACGGTTATCACCGGCATGCAGTTTTGTTTTCTTATCAGGATTGAGGCCGTACCCGATCTTGTATTCCGCAACTACTTCACCCTGCCGGTTGTACACGGACATCTTAAAATCTTTTTTGCTGATATAAAGCGCGTACTTGCCGCTTGATTCAACGAAAGCATCACGCAATCGTAATTGTACATCACTGGTCATCTCTTTGCATGAAAGAGAAACAGTGGAAAACACAACCAGGAACAGTACCACGCATATTCGTTTCATCATTCCCATCCCTACCTGTTTACCGGTTCTCCCCGTATTTTTCTTGAAACAAGCTCGCGAAGGACCTGGCGTGTTATATCGTATTCCTTTTTTGAATATATAACAGTATTTCCACCACCCAGCACCAGGTTATACCCGTGTCGCCTGGCAACATCCTTTGCGGCATCTTCTATCTGGTCAAGGAATCTCTTCTTGTACGATCCCTCTTTTTGTTTCAGTGCTCTTAACTTTTTTCTTAAGCCTTCCAGTTTTTGCTGATACTGCTTACGTTTGGCCGGGTCTGCTTCTGCCAGCATGGTATCCTCGGTTTCCTGTATCTTCTGGAACAATTTCCGTGACCTTTCCTGCAGGGAGGAAGCACCCCCATCACGTGAAAGGAGGTACTGGTACAATACTTCAACCTGTACATACCGGATTACCGGCACTTCCCTTTCCGACGTGTCCAGCATGGGTTTCTGGTATGAACAACCAGCCAGCATCACCACCAGGAGTATGTTGACAAGAAGCCTCATCCTCAGAATCTCATGTCACCTATACCAAACTGAAATTCGTAACCGCTGATCTCTTCAAAATACCCTTTCTCACTGCCTACCCATTCAAGCTTTTTACCGAACCAGAAACGAAGCGGCATCATGGGTATCTGTATCTTGAACCCGAACCCGTATGAATATTTAAAGTAGGACATCAGGTCAATTTCGTCAATTTCATCTATATCATAGACCAATCCCGCCTGCTTGTCCTCGTTTATCCGCTCCAGTGTATCCGCTTCAAGGGTCTGCTCCCAGAAATTATCTGTCCACATTGAACCGGCATCAAAGAACATAACGAACCACAGAAGCTGCGGATGAATGGGGATCCTGAACTCCGCCCCGTAGAGTATCCGGTGAAACAGCCCGTACCGCCATGAGCTTGGCAGGGCAAAGTCAAGATACTGCCATCCACGCAGGGTCTCCGGTCCGCCAATATACAGCCTGTCCTCGGATTCAAGCCAGGGGTTCTTGTCCCTGTCCTGGAATCCCTGCACCTGGTTCCTGAACCATGGGGGGGACAGGAAGTTGGCATTACCCCGAAGCTCAATTACACAGGGATGCGTTTTCAGGAAAGGCAGGTTGAAGGGCGAATAGTAATAGTACAACTCCGGTGAATACTTGATATAGTGATCATCACCCCTGAGCAGGTAACCACCTGTAAAGGTGGTAGAGAATTCCGCCCTCCAGCCCCTGGTGGGGTTCATGTAATTGTCCTTGGAATCACGGTACGCGTAGAATGTCAGCTTGCGTTTTTCCTGCGTTCCCAGTGACTGCTCTATGAAAACCGTGTCGGTGCTGTTCCCGCTGGCGTTCAGTATCTTCTTGAACGAGTGGTTCCAGACGGTACCAATACCGTAATGTAACCAGAACCTGTAGCTGAGCCCAAGCGAATACCCGTAGGATCTCTTCTGGTGTTCGGCGGTTTCGTTATTCTCAGTAAATATGGAACTCTGCTCAAGTGTACTGAGCATGTAAAATATTGACGCGTTAAACCCGATGGGCTTATCGAGCAGCCACCGCTCGTTGAATCCCAGGGTCACCGAGCTTCTCATTGGCCCGTACTCGAATCGCAGGGACACCCGCTGGCCGTTACCCATGAGGTTGTTCTCTGCCACGTCGGCGAAGATGGAGAATCCCGTCATGGTGCCGTACCCGCCGCCAAGCGAGATGGTACCGGTGGGCTGCTCTTCCACGTCAACGATGAGGTTCATCAGCCCTTCCTTGGTTCCAGGCCGTACGTCAAAGTTAACCTCCTTGAAGAATCCCAGGTTGTACACCCTTTCACGGGAAAGCTGCATCTTGCGGGAGTCAAAGAGCTGGCCTTCTTCAACAACCAGCTCACGCCGTATCACCTTGTCCTTGGTCTTCTGGTTGCCCTTGATGATGATGTTCTCTATGTACGCCTGTGAGCCTTCACGGATGGTAAAATGGACCTTCAGGTAGTTTCGCTTCTCGGTTTTCCCGTCCACCTCTACTTCTTTCTGCGTTAACTCCCTCTCCGGGATTATACGGGCAAATATATAGCCCTTTGAAGCGTAGGTAAAACTGATCATCTGGCGGTCTTGCTGAAACGCGGTATCGTTGAAGGGTTCTCCTTTCTTGTTCTGCTGAAACTGCTCAAAAAATACCTTCTTCTCGAACACCTCGTTACCCTTCATGGTGTACCCGTTAAAATAGTATTTTTCACCTTCGCTCAGCTTTATGGTTATATGGATGGTTCGGTTTTCTTTCTTGTTGGGATTGGCCCACTGGTACTCAACGGTGTCCTCGATGATCTGCGCGTCAAGGTAGCCAAGTTCCCGGTAATACCCCAGTATCTTCCCCTTGTCCTGCTCGTAGGTGGTACGGTTGAAGGTGCCGTCCTTGAAAAAACCTTCCTCGCTGGTCTCCATCAGCCCCTTCAACCTGGTCATGGAAACCACGTTGGTTCCAAGTATTGATATTCGATGTACCTTTATCTCTTCGCCCTCGTCTACAAGGAAATAGACATTGACGGCATTTTCCTCGTCTTCATCCTTTTTTACACGGTAGGACACCACCGCGTTGAACATTCCCTCTTCCAGGTACTTGTTCTTGATTATCTGCACGGACTGTTCGATCCTGTCCTTCCTGAGAACATTACCTTCTTTAATGGTAAGTTCCTCTTTCAGGGTCATGTCACTCAATTCGCTTACACCGCGCATCTCGATCTTCTCGACAACGGGACGCTCATCACATACGAAACGGACTCGGACACCATCCTGGTATTCTTCTACTTCTACCACCACGTCTTCGAATTCGCCGTACTTGAATACCTTCTTGATGTCTTCCCTGATCTCCACCGACTTGAGGGGATACCCCACCTCCGTGGTAATAATATCAACCAGGTCGTCTTCGTCCACGTTGGTAATTCCCTTGATTTCGATCTTGCGGACAGTCTTTCCCTCGTACTCGGAGGGCTGGCTGAACCCGCCGTTGAAAGCAAACAGCATTGTAAACGATAAAAGGGATATAATAAAATTCCTCATGGGTGCTATAATCCTTTATGGTATATACGTGCCTGTGTATATTGTATATTCGCAAGCCTTGTTACAGGTCATGGTTCATGCTGTCAAGGAATAATGTTCACCGCTGATCAGCGCGACTTTACCGTTGAAAGGGTGAATTTCGGTATCCCCGCCCTGTTCAACAGGTCCATTACCTTTACTATCTTTTCATAATCCGCCTTTCTGTCTCCCCTGATGATGACCGCGTTATCGCCCACCTTTTCCTTTCTTTTGCTGAACTCGTCCAGTAACGCGTTTTCATCATACTTCACGTCATTGATGTATATCTCGTTGTTATCTTTAATGGAGATGACCATCTCGCCGGGCCTGGCCTGGGCCGACTGGACCGCCCGTGGAAGATGCACCGTAATAGAAGAGAGGGAACCCATGCTTGAGGTAACCATGAAAAACGCCACCAGCAGGAATACCAGGTCGATAAGGGAGGTAACATCTATTTGCGCTTTTCGCTGATGCTTGGTCTTAAAGCTGAAGGTCCGGGTCATTATCATCCCCCATCCTTCTCATCACAGCCTGGCAGGGTCATGGCACTGTTGGCAACATACTCGATCTCTTTTACAAAGAACTCCGCCCTGCTTACCAGGTAATTGTAGAATATCCAGGACGGTATTGCCACCAGCAGTCCGAAGGCGGTGGTGATGAGGGCCTCCGCGATACCATAGGCCAGGAGGTCGTGTGCCATGGGCCCCACACGGGAAAGCCCGCTGAATGATTTCATCATCCCGGTAACCGTTCCCAGCAACCCGAACATTGGCGCAATGGTTGCCACCGTGGCGATAACCCCGATATTCTTTTCAATACTCATGATGGCCTTCTGGGAATAATCTGAGACGATCCGCTGACGGGTTTCGTTCCCGGAAATACCACCCGTTACCCTGGCAAGCATTTCAACTATGGGCCCGGTATAATTTTCGCAAACCCTTTTGGCATCTTCTGTTTTCCCCCCGGAACAGTACGCCCGCACCGATTCCACCAGTTGTGTATAATCATACTTGATCCTTGAATAGAACACGAGCCGTTCAATTATCACGGCAAGGGCCAGTATGGAGCAGATGACAATGGGGGTGAGCATCACCCAGAGGGGTATGGAGTCAAATATTCCTATTATGGTACCACTTTGCATATAGCTGTTTCCCAATTTATAATAGTATTCTCACACCACCAAGCAGTGTTATCCCCGGCTCGGGATAATTTTCACGCAGGTAGTACTTGTTGTTATACATGTTCTCAACCCTGAAATTCGCGTAAAAACCTTCATGCATCTTCAGCTGAAAGTCGAGATCCCCCACCATGCTTCGGTCAAGGGTATGGTCCGATTCGGGATCGGTGTACATTTCACCAAGAAGCCTGTTGTACCAGGTCATTTTCCAGTTGGTCCCGTTGAATTTCACCCTGCTGTTGAAACGGTGCCGGGGCCTGTAGGTTATATTCCTGTCCGCGTAATAATACTCGTACTGGTAACCCACCTCGAAATCCAGGATCTTATCCACCAGGTGCAGCACCGCCGTAAATTCTCCACCCGCGTTCAACGTCTCCTCGGTATATGCAACCAGCACATTCCCCGGTTGCACCTGGTAATAGTTGTAAAAGTGCTTATTGTGTTTCACCTTCCCCAGAAGTTTTACGTTAACGGTACTGTTCATCCTGTAGTCGATCTTGCATTGTCCATGATGAACCCTTCCGGGCGGCAGATCAAATACGGGCTGAATGTATTTCTGCTGAAGATAGAACTCCTCGGGCCTGAAAGGTTCCATGTCATACTCATACTTCAATACAACGGAGGCATTTTTCAACCCCCTGTACGACACGCCAAGCAGGCCGTTTGGTATCAGCACATCATCCCTGTTAGAATCAACCATGGCCCCGATTGTTACAACAAAATTACTGGTAAGGCTGAAATCGTCAACCAGCTCGTTATCAACGTAGTAATCATCATCCCCGTTGCTGTAATTATAATAATACACGGTTGACGAGTATCGAAGGCGGTTGGTAGCCGACCATACGTACTCCCCCCCCAGGGCCAGGTGAGACTGGTACAGCCTGCTGTCGGTGCTGTCCTCGGGCAGCTGGCCATTCAGCCGGTGATAATACTGCGCGGCACCAAGGGTATAGCTCATTTCATAGGAGGGGGTGTGCTTGACAATATTCTTCAACTCCATTGAAACGTTATCTTTCTCTTCCCTGCTGTACACGGTATTATCGCCCATGCCATAGGAATCGTTATGCACGTCCATCTCCAGCATGGTCTCCCATTTATCGGTAACCCCCAGGTTGCCGGTAAACCCTATCCTGTTCTCGTAATAACTGGTGTTATCATAAACTTCATCCCTGTACCCGTAATCGTTGGATTTTTTCAGGTAAGAACGCAGAAGGTACACGAAACCATTCTGCTCCTGGGAAAAATTGACCGTGGAAAGCATGTTATTGTACTGGCCGTACACGGCCTGTATATCAACGTTGATGCTCCTGATGGATGCTTTCTCATCTTCCCGGGTATCTGCAGGCTGGGACTGGATATCTTCTGATGGTTCCCCGTCACCGTTATTCTCCTGCGCCTGTAATACCGGCACGGCCGTGACCAGGAGAAGAAGAATACCGCACGCCAGCATATGTAGCACATGTCTCATCAATGCTTATCCCTGTAACACCAAGTATGACTCCCCTGAAGTGCCTTTACAGCGGAGATAAAAAAAAGGTGCTCAAATAGTGCAGCACCCTCTTTTTCATGTCAATAGATTGTTGTAAATTTATTCCATGTTTCTTTGTATTGATCTTGCGCATTTTCTGCAGGTAATTGCCTGCTGGGGTACACCGTAATCGATAAGCACTTTTAACTCGTACCCGCAATTGCAGCGATACCTGTACTTTCTTATGGTATATTCCGGCATCCCAGACCCCCGATCCACCTTCATCACGGCAGACGCCGCGTGTAGTTATATTCTTATTATCGGCCGGATGCGGTTAGAACTGTTACGGTTATTTCAGGGCCTCCACCCTGTCAAGCTTCTCCCATGTGAAATCAGGCTCGTTTCTTCCGAAATGGCCATATGCTGCCGTTTGCAAATAGATTGGCCTCAGAAGGTCAAGTTCCGTTATTATTGCCTTTGGCCTCAGGTCGAACACGTCCCTCACCCTTCCGGCTATGGCGTCATCAGAGATGGTACCCGTACCGAAGGTCTCAACCATGATGGATACGGGATCGGCAACACCGATGGCATACGCAACCTGCACTTCGCATTTGCCGGCAAGGCCTGCCGCAACAATATTCTTGGCGATATACCTTCCCATGTAGGTTGCTGACCGGTCTACCTTGGAGGGGTCCTTGCCGGAAAACGCGCCCCCGCCATGCCGTCCCATGCCGCCATAGGTATCAACGATGATCTTTCTGCCGGTAAGGCCGGTATCGCCGGCGGGACCGCCAATGACAAAACGGCCCGTAGGATTCACGAATATCTTTGTATTGTTATCCCACATGGTATGGGGGATCACTTCCTTTATAACAAGCTCGGTAACAGCTTCACGAACCTGTTCAAGGGTTGCCTCGCCAGAATGCTGGGTAGATATAACGATGGCATCGATGCGTTTGGGTTTCCCGTCTTCATAGGCAACGGTAACCTGGGACTTGGAATCGGGCCTGGCAAAGGGGATGGTACCGTCTTTTCTCAATTCTGCAAGCTTTTTGACAAGCCTGTGGGAGTACAGAATGGGCATCGGCATCAGTTCTTCTGTCTCGTTTACCGCGTAGCCGAACATCATGCCCTGGTCGCCGGCTCCCTGTTCCTTGAAAAGCCCCGAACCCTCGGTAACTCCCTGCGAGATATCCGCCGACTGGGCGTGCACGTACGTTTCAACACTGCATCCCCGGGCAGTGAACTCCACATCGTCGTTGGTGTACCCGATACCGGCAATCACCTCCCTGGCAACCTTCTCGTAATCAACCGCCTGTTCGGAGGTGATCTCCCCCGAGATAATTGTCCTGTTTGCAGTAACCAGTGTTTCACATGCAACGCGGGATGAGCTGTCTCCCGCCAGGTGTGCGTCTAAGATGGCGTCTGATATTTGATCGGCCACCTTGTCAGGATGGCCTTCTGATACCGATTCCGAAGTAAAAAGATAATCTCTGGTTGACATACCCGTTTCTCCTGGTTGGTTAAGGACCACTTTACATGTTTGTTGTTATTTTTCAGGTGTTTCTTTCTGTTTATCCGCGGGTTGATCGGTTTTCTGCTGAAGGGTACCTGTTGACCTGGTATCAGGTGAGAGCAGGTCCTTTTCTATGTCCTCAACTCGTTTTGATTCAAGGATGGCAAGCCCCAGCGAGCCCAGCATGAAAATGGCCACCATGACGGACGTTATCTTGGTTATGACATCGGCAGTTGACGAACCAAAAGCTGACTGGCTTGAGCCCCCGCCAAGAATTCCCATGCCCGCGCTCTTGTCTGATTGCAGCAGTATGACCACCACCAGGAGAACACAGAGTATGGCAAAAAGGATTGTTCCAACAGTAATTAATATACTCATAGTCAAGACCCTCTATACTCAATACGATTAATACCAATATACAGCATTATCCGCCCGTTTTCAACGGACGGATATCCGTGTACGCTGTACATGGCTTCTGGCCACTATTACTAATCTACTGAAATAATGTCAAGAAAAGATTGTACCTTGAGGCTGGCACCGCCCACCAGGGCACCGTCTATGTTCTTCTTTTCGTAGAGACCGGCCACGTTATCCGGCTTCACAGAACCGCCATAAAGGACGGGAATGCTGTCGGCGGCCGTGTCACTGTATATTTCAGCAAGGATGTTTCGCACGTGCTGATGCATTGACTCGGCTATTTCAGGTGTTGCCACTTTTCCCGTTCCAATGGCCCATACCGGTTCGTAGGCAACCACCGCGTTCACCGCCTGGTCCTGGGAAATGTCCTTAAACGCTTCACGCAGCTGGGTGGCAACCACCTCTTCTGACTTTTCCGCTTCACGCTCTTCAAGAAGCTCACCCACGCATATCATGGGGATAAGACCATGGGCATACGCTGCTTTCACCTTGTTATTCACCATTTCATCGGTCTCACCGAACACGTGCCTTCTCTCTGAATGGCCAATAAGAATGTAGTCACATCCCATGTCCTTTACCATAACGGGAGAATTCTCACCGGTAAAGGCTCCCTGTTCCTCGAAGTACATGTTCTGTACTCCCACCTTCACGGGGCTGTCCTTTGTAATATCAATAATGCCGGGTACATGCAGTGTTGACGGGAAAAACACCACCTCTCTTTCCTTGAGATGGCCAAGACCTTTTATGACGCCCTGTGCCAGTTCTTTTGATTCTGCCAGCGTATTGTGCATCTTCCAGTTGCCGGCGAATATCTGTTTTCGTGCCATCAGACGATTTCCTCCTTTTTTATCCGGGAATGAATGATAAAGGCGGCGATTACAACCGCCGCCTTCCTGTGATCTGCGTATTTACGGGGGTTATTTCGCGATATACTTGACCAGGTCAACACATCGTACCGAGTATCCCCACTCGTTATCGTACCAGGCCAGGATCTTCACCATGTTGTCCCCGATAACTGAACAGGACTCTACGTCCACGATGGAAGAGTTATTGTTCCCGGTAAAATCCACCGATACAAGGGGTTCGTCGGAAATAGCCAGTATACCTTTCATTGCACCGCCTGCCGCTTCACGAAGGGCGGAGATAACCTCGTCCTTGGTAACGCCTTTTTTCACGTTACATACGACGTCAACCAGGGATACATTGGGCGTGGGAACGCGAACCGCCATGCCGTCAAGCTTACCCTTAAGCTCGGGTATTACCAGGGCCACAGCCTGTGCCGCACCCGTAGTTGTTGGTATCATTGATACTGCTGCAGCACGGGCCCTTCTCAGGTCCTTGTGTGGCAGGTCAAGTATTTTCTGGTCATTGGTATACGAGTGGATGGTGGTCATGAGCCCCTTTTCCACGCCAAAAGAATCATTGAGCACCTTCATTACCGGTGCAAGGCAGTTTGTTGTACATGAGGCGTTGGATATAATGTGATGCTCGGACTTGTTATACTGCTCTTCGTTCACACCCATAACCATGGTAATATCTTCACCCTTGGCCGGCGCGGTAATGACTACTTTTTCGGCACCTGCCTCAATGTGCTTCATGGCCTTTTCCTTGTCCCTGAAAGCACCTGTAGCCTCGATCACAACAGATACACCTTCAGCTTTCCATGGAAGCTGTGCGGGGTCCTTTTCAGAATGCACCTTTATCTCTTTACCATTTACAACGATTGCATTGTCAGTGTGGGAAACTTCACCCTGGAAAATACCGAATACGGAATCGTATTTGAAAAGGTGGGCCAGCGTGGCCGCGTCGGTGAGGTCGTTAATGCTCACCACGTCAATGTCGCCATAGGTCTTCTGATCCTGCACAATTGCCCTTAGTACGTTTCTCCCGATCCTTCCGAATCCATTGATGGCAATCTTAATACTCATATAATATGTTCCTCCTTAAAATTATTGTTTTCAATCAATCATAAATCCGTTTTCAATACTTCGCACTTTTCACTTCTCACTTAATATAGTATATACTATCAATTGCATATAAATTCATAATTTTTTTAGGCAATGTCAAAATTTTTTCGGCGGCACTTTTTCCATGAAGTCTTCAAGCAGGCTGTTGACCCGTTCATGGGACTCGATGTGAGGCATGTGTCCGTCATTATCTATCACTTCTAACTGCGCGGACGGGCAGGCTTCGGCAAGGGACCTGGACAGTTCCAGGGGAACCATTTTATCATTGCTGTTGGCTATCACCAGTACCGGCAGGTCCAGGTTTTTGCGATCATCGGTATAATCAAAGTTGCCGCATATTTTGAAATCCTCGGACACGAGTTCCTGTCCCGCATCCATGAGCTGCTCACGCGCCAGTTTCCTGGTAGCTTCATTTACACTTTCGCTGAAGCTCAGCTTTACCGCCAGGTCACAAAAGCTGTCAAAATCCTTCGCCATGAGATCGGACAGCGCAGGTGAAACGGGAAGCGCCGCGGCGGTAGAGATGAACACAATACCATTGATGGCGCCGGGCATCCTCCTGAACATCTCGAAGGCGATACCGCCACCCATGGAATGCCCAACAGGTATGCACTCGTAAATGCCCAGCTTGTCGAGAACGGTAAGCAACACCTCGGCGTACACCTGCAGGGAAACGGGTTTTCGCAAGGGGGAAAACCCGTGGCCGGGAAGGTCAACAGCCACGCTGATACGGCTGTCCTCGAAGTATTTCATCTGATAATTGAACTGGCGGCCGTCACCGCCCGCACCATGGATGAACAGGAAGCCGCACTTGCCCTTCCCGTTCAACTTCTTGTAGAACACCTCCCCATGGTCCGTGTGTATATATCCGGTTCTCACCATGGACAATTTCCTCCCGCAGTATTTTTGGTAAACGATAACACACCTGTAATATGTAATACAAGTACTTTTCAGTTTTCGCCCCCCCCACCATCAACCATCCACAATCAACTATCAACCATCAACCATCCACCACCCACCACCCACCATCCACTCACAGCGTAACGTTGTACTCAGTCGTACCGGTGTCTTCGGGTACTGTCACTTCTGCCGTGTGCGAGGCATTCACGTCCTGCATGAAGGTGGCGGTATAGGTGCCGGGCAGCAGGATCCGATGGTAATACCCGCCGGCGTTGGTGCGGGTAGTGATGTCACCCCCGTCGATGGATATGGTGACGCCGCTGAGCGGTTCACCCGATGAACTGGTGACCCTGCCATGCATGCCCATGCGTGCTGACTCCATGTACGAGATAAGTGATTCCCGGTGCATATTGTACAGCGCCTCCCGCTCACCGGCAGTGGCCGGGGTACGTACGGTTGTTTCTATGGTGAGATCAATGCAGCCGGTCTCCATGTAACTCCAGTCCTGCAGGGATCCATAGATGACATACCAGTCGCCGCCGAAGATGGTACCGCTGTCCATGTGGGGATCATCAAGGAGGCCGGCGATATCCAGGAATCTGCCGCTGTTGGTGTACACGTGCGCGAGGTGGGATACCAGCACGTGTTCCGCGGGATAATTTTGCTGGTAATACCCGTGATCATCATCCTGCCAGACGGCGTAATCGAAGGGCATGTTCACCACCACCGCGCCGGTGTGAAAGGTTGCCGACAGGTGTGAGGTTACGCCCAACGCGTAGTCCCTGATGGCGGTGGTCTCGGGCTCGGAAAAGGGTGCGGGACCGTGGCGGGTGGACGGCTGCCAGCTTTCGGGGGCATACAGGGTGAAGTTCCTGTTCAGGTCAACACCGGTTTCGTTGTAGCGGGATCCTTTCGCCGCCCCGTCCGGGTTCAGCATGGGGATGACCATGATAACGGTATTGTCTATGATCCCGCGAATACGGCTGTCATGGGCGTAACCGGTAAGGAGGTCATCAAGCAGGTACAGCAGAAGCTCCCAGCTCATCCCCTCGCTTCCATGTATGCCGCCGGTGAGGCGCACGTGCGGTTCGGGCTCGTACAGGGCCGGGTTATCGGTGATGGTAAATGCCCAGATAGACCGCCCCTCAATACTGGCCCCCACGGGTTCCATCATGGTTATATGGGGATACGCGGTATGCAGTTCCCACAGGTAGTTCTCCACCTCTTCGGGGCCATGCAGCGGGTCATCTGAAGGCATTTCCGTCCTTGAACACCCGAAAAAAGCTGCTGCCAGTATTAAAAATGAGGTTGCAAGTACACGCATGGCTGTCACAATCCTTCTCATGGCCCCCTGCCCGGAATTCCCGTAAAAACCGGCTATATTAGAATATATATGTCATGCGCGGGGAAGAAATGCAAGGTTTTTTAGTGAATGGTTAATAGTTAATAGTGAATAGTGTTACGTATTGGTCTCCCAGGGGCACATGCTAAACCTCAAATTTTAATTCATAAAAAAGCTTAACTAATTACTATTCACCAATCACTATTCACTGTCCTGTGAATATTTCATGTATCAGGACATGACGTAAATATTATTATTCCAAGAGTTATCATGAAACAGAACATAAACATCTGCCGTCCCGGGTTTAATGCGTCGTGTGCTCTTTGCTGCGGGAGTCATAATTACAGGGCTGACGCGGAAGAGATCTCCCGCATGTTCGCGCTGCGGCGTGAAATGGTATGGGCGTTTTGTGATGGGAACCCCTCCATTGTGAATGACCCGGAAGCGCTTGACCGGCTGCGTTCAGTACTTGTAAAGGAGTCTCTCCCCCGTCACCTTGATGATGCCATACAGTGTCCATTCGTGGGCTGCGTGGATGACCGCAGGCAGCAGGTCGGCTGCCTCATATACGGTGAAGGGGGCTCTGACCCCAGGGTGATCCACATGTCCACCATCTGCGGCACCTTCTCGTGCCTGGCCAGGGAAACCCTCACCGACGAAGAGATACTCTTCGCCGCACGGCTCACCGGCGACTGGTACTATTACAGCCTGCTCATCAACGATATTGCGTTGCTTCGAGAAATGAGATCCGGGTTCATCACACCCGAAGATGTACCGGAAGACGCGCTGGAAG
>CAYFSO010000071.1:0-15784 GCA_964345775.1 uncultured Leptospiraceae bacterium
TCAAAGTTGGATCATAGTATAGTAATACAACATAAATGTCGAGAAATATATATTTTTTCCTGTAGCGATAAGGACATGCCGGAATAAATGGATGCGTGTTTTTTTACAGAATGTTCTGGACAGGTATTACGATCTGCGTTCAGTAAAAGAGATAAGGAGTTATTACAGGGAAGACGCCTTTATATGGAGGCTGTTCCAGTTCTCAAGAAAGGTTGACAGGTTAATCACGGAAAAAATATTCAGAAAAAAATATTCGTACCGGCTTCCCGGGAAAGTTGAACGCTGATGATGACAGGGAGAGTTCAGTATGACAGTGGAATTTTTTCACGAAAGTACAATGGTAATGGCCCACAGGGGAGTTCCGCATGATTACCCGGAGAATACCATGCCTTCTTTTGAGAAGGCCGTGGAGCTTGATGTTGACGTGATCGAAACGGATGTGCATTTGACTTCTGACAACAGGGTTGTGGTAATTCATGATGAATACCTGGAACGGGTTTCCAACGGGAAGGGTAAAGTAGCAGAGTATACCCTTGCAGAACTACAGGAATTCGACGCCGGTTATCATTTTACGATGGATAACGGTGAAACGTATCCGTTTCGCGGTAAGGGGCTTTCTTTTCTTTCCCTTGACCAGTTGCTTGGCGCGTTTCCAGAACAGCGTTTTAATATCGACCTGAAAAACAATTCAACAGGTCTTGTTGACGGCTACCTGGAAATAATCCAAAAGCATAATGCTGACGCAAGGGTGTGTACAGCTTCCCGGTACGGATCAAACCTGAAACGGGTGCGAAAGAAAAGACCGGGCATGGCTACATCATTCAGCCTCTGGGAGATCGTCGGGTACTATTTTCTCTTCAGGTCGGGCCTGTTGCTGCTGAAGAAGAAATTCCAGGGAGACGTGTTGCAGGTACCCGAATATATAGGCACAAGCCATATTGCAAACGGCGGACTGGTGCGGTCAGCCCATGATCGGGGTCTCGTGGTTCACGTGTGGACGGTAAACGATGAAAAACACATCAAGAGGCTCCTGGACATAGATGTTGACGGCATATTCACCGATGACCCCTTGACATTACAAAGGATTTGCCGCGAATATGCTGTAAAAAAGGACTAACCCTGTTCTCCTCATTCGTTTTGAGGAATAACCGGCAGCTCCAGGTAAGACCTCTTTCCCGCGTCATGATACACGGTGATATTCGATCTGACCATATCCTCTGACATTCCTATGGGGTTTCCCGTGTTGAGATTGCGGCTGAATTCGGGGAACCTTGAGCTTGAAACCTGCAGCCGTATTCTGTGTCCTTTCTTGAACACGTTGCTGGTGGCTCCCACCGTGATCTCTATCCGGTACACTTTTCCAGGTACCATGAGATCTTCACGGTACAGGCCGTTCCTGTAACGGGCCCGAACGCCGCCTGTCTTCAGGTTTATTGATTTTCCGTCAGGATATACGTCAGTAAGCGTGGCAAAAAGATCCGTATCACGGGTAGTTGCACTGGCATAGATAACCAGTTTTACAGGCCCGGTAATCTCGGTATCCTCTTTCATTGGTGCGGTTGTATATACGAGTACATCATTCCTCGATTCCACTTCTGCCTGGTCAACCGGACCGGGTACGGCGTCCCCGTAAATTGATGTACCGCCAATGGAGGGGACAGGGTCTTTCGGGTCATAGGTGTAACTGTCAGAAGGCCTGCCTTTACCCTGTTCAATGTCAAGTGTACCATCCGTAAGGCTTGTGCCTGCATTCCCGTTGCTGTCAAGGTAATACCTGGTATATTCAGTTCTTTCCAGTGGCCATTGCTTTTCTGACCGCCACTGGTTTATACCCATCACGAAGATCTTTACAGGCCCTTCTTCAGTGATCCCGTTTTCTTCACCCTTCAGCCAGAAGTTGTACCACGTGAGGATGGTTTTCACGTTCTGCATGAAGCCCGCATCATTGCCGAAATCAACGTCATCAAACTTCGATCCGGAGGTATGTACCCAGGGGCCAATGACCAGCATGGATTTGCGAGCGCTGGAGCTTCCCGAACGGGTGACCATCCTGTTATAATCATCGATGGCATGGTCAAGGTAGTAATCATACCAGCCGTCAATGATAAGTGCGGGTGCTTTGATGGACGATACCCGGTCATCCACGTTCATGCTGTTCCAGTACGTACCGGGAGTTGGATGCAGCAGCCAGTCATTGTAATGGCGAATGTCTTCACCAAGGGCATCGTCGGCTTCTATGAGGGGCAGGTGCCATATGGCGTCAGACCAGTTTATTGCCGATGTATCCCTTGATACACGTGGCGCATGTGTATAATGCCAGCAGAGTATATCGTTTATCCTGTATATTCCATTGTAGATCCACCTCTTGTAAATGTTCTGTGAAGTAACTATGGGTACCATGGCATTGAACCTGTTGCCTGCAACCGGGGCGGTGAGCCACTGGGTAGACCCCCAGTATGAGAACCCGTAGGTACCGGTTTTCCCGTTGGACCAGCTCTGGCTTGATGCCCAGCGAACCGTATCATACCCGTCCAGTGATTCGTTAATATACGGGTAAAAATTACCTTCGGAATTGAATTTTCCCCGCACATCCTGGCAGATAAATACGTATCCCTGTTTGGCGAAAAGCTCACCGGCGAATGAGTACTTGTGTTCGGGGTTGTCCTTCCCGTATGGCGTCCTGGTGATGATCACGGGATACGAATCCGCGTTATCAGGACGGTATATATCTGTTGCCAGCAGTGTACCGTCCCTCATTGGTACCATGATATCCTTTTCCACAACTGTTGAATATTGCGGGGAGGGTATATCAAGCACAACTGAAACGATATGGAAATAATAAAGGTAGAACAAGAGGGAGATTACAACTATAACCGAAAAGACGAGAGTAATGATAATGACGGGCTTGCGTTTCATATGTGTATCCTTATCATGATTTTTTTCATTCCGGGTAATTCCCGTATAGCTTCCTGAGCGCATGGTATGACTGCTTGGGTTTCCTCTCCCTGGAAACAACACCCTTGAGGTTGAAGTTGGGTATTGGGTTTTGCGGAAACCACGAGCAGTAAAAATCCGCGAATATCCAGGGTGACAGGCCCGCAACATAGTCTTTTGATACAATGGTATTCCAGTAGTCCCTGATCAGCTGCTCCTGGTAATCCTCGGAATAGGTCTTGCCTGATTTCACACGGTCTGCCTTCCAGACCCCGTCCTTCTCACTTCTGCCGGGTGCGGCTGATGCACCGAATTCTGAGACAATAACGGGTTTCCCGGGAAAACGTTCATGTAATGAATCAATGGCGGGGCCAACATCATCGGTGGTGCCATAGTACCAGCCGTAGTACATGTTCACTGAAATGATATCTGCATATTTGGATGCCATTCTGTGTGTATCGAAGTAGGGAATACCGTACGACATCTCAACCACGCTGACCGGGCGTGCAGGGTCGAATGCCCTGACCACCTCGGTAAGCCAGCCGAATGGCCGTGCACCCTGCTGGTACAGTGTATAATTCTCGTTGCCAACACTCCAGAAAATGACGGCTGGATTGTTCCTGCTGCGCTCGATCATTTCTACCAGTTCACGCTGGGCGTTAGTAATGAGGGTACGGTTATACATCTGCTTTGGCCCGAACGTTTTGAATGGGAAATCGAATACGCTCTTGTTTTCTCCAAACCAGGCGGTAAAACCCATTCCAGCCTGGTACAACGCTATCTCTTCACTTAGCAGGAAACCCATGTCCCTGGCCGCGTACATCTCATCCACGTCATGGGGATAATGGGCCATCCTGATATAATTGGCGTTCATGTCCCTGATGAGGGACAGGTCTCTCTGTATCGCTCTTTTATCCTGGAACGCACCCAGCCGCGGATCATCTTCGTGCTTGCTTATACCCTTGAGGAAAACAGGTTTCCCATTGAGCAGTATTTTTTCATCTTTAACCGTAATTGTCCGTAAGCCGGTCTTAAACGAAACAGTTTCAGTGCTGGACCCGCTTGCAAGTGTCAGTGTAACCGTATACAGCTGCGGATTACCAGGTGACCATGGACGCGGCTTGTTAATGGTGAACACGAACTTGTTGGCGGTAAAATTGATATTATTGATGTGTGAGTATTGTTTCATGGCGGAGTAATCGCCGGGCCCGTCAACCCTGCATTGCAGTGTGTAATCTCTCCCCCTGGTAAAGCTGTGGGTAAGGGCATGTACTACCAGTTTGCCCTCGACGGCGCTTAGCTTCGGTTCGGTCATAACCTTGAAGATATAATGAGTGGGTATGGTTTCCAGGTATACGTCCCTGTAAATCCCCCCGTACGTATGCCAGCCCGGTGTATGATCTTCCCTGATCCTGGGGGGAATGGAGGTTAACGTATGCCGGTTGTCAGTTCTTACCACAAGGACATTGTTCCCGTCCTTCTTTAAATGATGGGTAATATTGAAATAAAAAGGAGTGTACCCGCCTTCACGGTCACCCAGCAGTGTTCCGTTCAGCCACACTTTGCACCGAAGCAGTACTCCACGAAAGGCAAGACGCACAAATTCATCACGCTCATGCCCCGGCTTGCCACTGAAGGTCCTGGCATACCATGCGATCCCCTCGTATTCAGTGTGCCTGCTTTCGCTGGTATTGTAATTTGACGGAACAGCAGTGTCTTTCCAGCTTTTATCGAATTGCCGCTGGTTTTGCCAGTTTTCCTTTTCACCGGTATCATCGGGGTCAAGCTTGAACTTCCAGGTGCCGTTCAATGAACGCACTGGATGAGTGGTTTCTTCAAAATCGGTAGGGTAGGGTATGCCGTAGCTCCACAGAAATGGTATCCTGTCAATGGACCTGATCTCAAAATTCTTGCCGGTTGCACCTGCGGCAACTGGTAGCCTGTCAAAGTCGGTACCAGGATAAATGACCAAAAGTGATAAAAAGAGAATTCCAGCCGCGGTGACAACGATGGCCAGTAATATAATAATAGTGCTGATTATACGCTTTCTGTGCTTCATTTGAGGCCCTCTTGGAAGAAGCATTTTTTAATTATGAATGTACTATCATAATAGTATATATATGGCAAGAGATTTTAATACTACCGGCAGCCGGGGGGCCGCCGGTGGTATTGTTGGTTGCGGTCTATTCTGCCGGGGCCGTCTCCTGTTTCTTCGGGGCGTTGAGAAAACGTATCTCGTTCCCAACCAGTTTTATCCGGGACTGTGTTTTCCCGTCATTCCCTTCCCATCGATCCTGTTTCAAAGTACCTATCACCATTAACCTTTTTCCCTTTGCAACGTGCTCGGCACACATGTCGGCCACTTTTTCCCATGTCTCGATGTCCATGAATGAAACCCTTGGTTCCGTGTCCGGTGAAGAATAATGGTTAACCGCGACCGAGAAGTTACAAACCGATTTTCCCGTCTTTGTTTTTCGTAATACCGGGTCATGGGTAACATGACCTTCTACCGTGGCTGATGTAAAATTTCTCATATGAAAGCTCCTTGATTTTTTTTATTCTCATATATCTATACGTGTGAAATTGCATGTTTGGAAAAAAAAGTGATGGTTTTTGTAAAAAAAATTCAAATAATGCAGCTTTTGCGGAAGAATATTTGACAGGCGCAATACGAATGCGCAGAATCAAGGAAATTGTTTATGAGAATGGAGTACTAAATGGCATCAGAGCAGAAAAAATCAAAAAACCAGGAATTACAGGAAAAACTCTTCACAAAGAGGGAAAGCTCATGGCTTGGATATGACGAGAAGGACATGCAGCGGGTTTTTTCCTTCGTGGATGAATACAAGAGATTCATGAAATATAATAAGACAGAGCGGTTATGCGTGGCCGGCATGGTGAAGATACTGGAGGAGAACAGTTTCAAGAGCCTGGATGAGTTGAAGGAAATACGGCCCGGGGACAGGTTTTACAAGAATTTCAAGGGGAAAGCACTGCTGGCATGCAGGGCCGGGAAACAACCGGGTCAGCTGCGTCTTATTGGCAGTCACGTGGACTCCCCCAGGCTTGACCTGAAGCCGTCCCCCCTGTACGAAGACGCTGAACTTGCGTTGCTGCAGACTCACTATTATGGAGGGATAAAAAAATATCACTGGGTAAATCAGCCTCTTGAACTGCACGGGATCGCGTTTACCAGGGACGGGAAAGAGGTGCCCGTTCACATAGGGGTTGAAGACGATGAACCAAAATTCATTATTCCCGATCTTCTTCCGCATCTTGCCCGTGACCAGATGAAAAAGAACGGCGACAAGGTTGTGGAAGGCGAAGAACTCAATATCGTGTTCGGACATATTCCAGTAAAGGATAACGACATCAAGGAAAAGATAAAGTTGAACGTATTGAAGTATCTCAATGAGAAATATGGCCTCATTGAAGAGGACTTCAATATCGCGGAGCTTGAATTCGTCCCTGCCGTGAAGCCTGTGGATATTGGTATCGATGGCGGCATGGTAGGCGCATATGGACAGGATGACAGGGTATGCGCGTATACGTCAATGAGAGCACTAATCGATGTTGAAGATCATGATGATACCATTATTGCATATTTTTCTGACAAGGAGGAAACGGGATCAATGGGTGATACCGGGGCTGAAAGTTTCGCGTTGATCAATTTTACCAGTGAATATATCAGGAAAACCGGTATTGATGGTACATGGGAACAGTTGCTTGAACACACCATGTCCATTTCGGCGGACGTGACAGGCGCCCTGGATCCAACGTATAAGAGTGTTAATGACCCTGGTAACGTGTCATACGCGGGCAGGGGTGTCTCCATCGAAAAATACGGGGGACGCGGCGGAAAGTACTCAACCAATGATGCACGGGCTGAATACATGCAGTACATGCGGCAGATCGCTGATGAAAACAAGATCCCGTGGCAGACCGGCGAGCAGGGTAAGATAGATACCGGGGGTGGCGGTACAATTGCAATGTTCCTGTCAAGGTACGGGATGGACTGTGTTGACGTTGGCCCCTGTATGCTTGCCATGCATTCCACCTGTGAAGTCACTTCCAAGGCGGATATTTACTCAACCTACCTGTTCTACAGGGCCTTTTTCAAAGATACGACGAGGATCCGTCAATAGATGGTTTATTTTAACGGGAAGAAAACATGGAATGTTGCACCATGAGAATTATCCACTATCATCTTCCCGTTAAGATCTGCTACCAGCATGTTAACCACCTGGAGTCCAAGTGAGTCCGGGTTTTTAGGGTCGATATCACCAGGGAAGCCCGGACCACTGTCGCTTACCGTCAATATGCATGACTCATCGGCAAGATGGACCAGGTCCAGGATAACTTCCCTGTTGCCTCGATCACGATCAGCAAACGCGTGCTTTACCGCATTGGTTAACAATTCGTACATGATGAGTACGCAGTTGGTGGCAATGCTGATATCCATGTGAAACTCTTCAAAGTTTATAACAAAGTCGATAGATGACGCTTTTATGCCATGTGTTTCTTCAATGTCACGTATCATTTGCTGAACGTAGTTTCGTAATTCAACCCCGGAAAGGGTATTTGATGTGTAAAGCCTTTCATGAAGATGTGCCATGGTATTGATGCGTTTCCTGCTTTCTTTGAGGGCGTCACTTGCATTTACGTCTGTAACGGCTTTGCTTTGCAGGTGGATCAGGTTAGAGATCATTTGAAAATTATTTGTGATACTCCTGTGTAATGATTTCCTGTATTCGTTTTCTCTTTCCACAAGCTTGTGTTCAACATAGAAACGGTGAATGGCGGTTTCTATTACCGTGTAAAGAACATAATTCCCTGCTGGTTTCAATACGAACCCGTATGGCTGGCTTTCAATGGCCCGTTGAAAAGTGTTCCGGTCAGTATTCGCGGTCAAATATACTACCGGTATCCCGAACTGGTCCATTATATATAAAGCAGCCTCGATGCCGTCCATTTGACCTGATAGTATTATATCCATCAAAACGATATCAGGCGATCTTCCGGCACAGATCTCTATAGCTTCTTCACCCGTGGCAACCCGCCCCTCGATGGCATATCCTATAGATTCCAGGGTGTGTGATATATCGAGGGCGATTATGGCTTCATCTTCAACTATTAGTATTTTTACCTGCTGCATATCTTTTTTGTATGAATCACATTGTATTACGCTTGATATATGAATCATCAAATGTAAAACTATTCAATAGTACGATAATAAATATTACCGGGCATGATTTCAAATGTAAAGAAGGAAAATACAGGTTAAGGATAATAATTGAAAAGACATGGATGTCTTGATATACTTGTAATTATCATACTTGTAATTATCAACGCAAAGGAACGAGACAATGGTGCAGAACATTTTAATAGTAGCCATTTTCGCAATTGCAGTGGCGTATATCATATTTAAAATAAGGTCCAACGTGGTAAAAAAAGCTGCGTGTGACTGCAGCGATTGTGATATAAAGGGATGTGAAATGAGAGACCGGTAACATCCTGTTCTTTTCCCATTGGTCCATTCAAGCCGGTCAACTGCCTCCTGTAAAATGGTTATAGTATTTTGACAAAAATACACGGTTTTAGTTCCCGTTTTCCGGTTCGATGTGACGCCAGAATGAAACGAGAAGTGCCGCTGATATTATGCACCATATGGTGAAGATCGCTGCCGGTATGGCCACCTCGCTTGAGAAATGCTCAAGAGCAAGTATGACACCAAGGCCGGCATTTTGCATCCCGATCTCAATGGAAAGTGTCTTTTTGCGCCTGAAGGGGAACTTCATGATACTCCCGGCAAAAAAACCTGACAGCATGCCGGCAAGATTGAGAACTATTACAGCGGCAAGCACAATGAGAGTAGCCTTGCCAAGATTTTCTTTGTTGGCGGCCACCACGTATGAGCAGATGATAATAATTGCGGTAACGGATATGGCAGGTGGTATCTCTCCGATCTTATGGATCTTCTCCCGCAGCATTTTCCGTACCATGAAGCCCGCAACAAGGGGCAAAACAACGGTGAGCAGTATTGTTATGAACATTTTTACAAATGGGACCGGCACCATGGTGCCTGCAAGTGCCAGGGTGATAAGGGGTGTCAGCAGGGGACATAACAGGGTGGCAAGTGCCGTAAGGGAAACGGAATACGCCACATCGCCGTCGGACAGGTATGAAAGCACGTTGCTGGTCATGGCACCGGGCGCGGCACTGGTAAGTATTATACCAACGGTAATACTGGTGGGAAGCGCGAATATCCAGGCGATGAATATCCCCAGTAAAGGCATTATGGTAAACTGGCACAGGTTACCAAAGAGTATTTCTCCCGGTGAACGGGCGATATTCCTGTAGTCTTCATCAGTGATGACAAGCCCGATACCAAACATGGTAATTGCAAAAAAGATATTAATAAAGGGCTTAAGTACCATGAATGGAGATGGAAGGAGGTAGGCGATTATGGCGAATACAACAACCCAGATGGCAAGATTCGCATTGTAGATCTTGAGGATGTTATTCATCTGTATAACTGGTGTTGCTGTCCGGGTTTTGTATTTTATCCATAAGAGAGTTGACCAGTAAAAGGTATTTTTTCTGCGCGTTAATGAAATCCTTGACCAGGGGAAGATCTTTGTGATCAGCAGGAATTTCGGCTGCCATGTTGTCTTCAGGGGAATATTCTCCGCGGGCCATTTTTTGATTGAGATCACGTCCGTAAGTTACAAGCCTGTTCAATAATTCCTGTGCTTCACTGTTATCATTCATTTCACGCAGCAGGGCAAAATAGTGAACTGCCACGGGGTGCTGTCTCAGGAGGTGAGAAAGTTCACGTGCTTTTTCCAGGATTTCTTCTGGTGAATAATTTGAATAATTGTTTTTCATTATGTACTTTGTATACAAGATATCAGTTTGTGCGCCAATAGTTACAGTGATATACTTTTGATGCAAGATTTTTTTTCTTGACGTTGTTATGAAATCAATTCAAAAATAATATACATTCAGGGCCGGGAATAACTATGGATAATTATGTAGAAGCAGCAAAAATATTAAAAGACTCTTCAATGACAATTGCACTTACCGGTGCGGGCGTATCCGTTGAAAGCGGAATACCCGACTTCAGGAGCCCCACGGGCCTGTGGGAAAAGTATAATCCTGCAGAATACGCCCATATTGATGCCTTCAGGCGTGATCCAAAAAAAATATGGGACATGATATTCGAACTTATGGGCATGACAGGTGCCGCGCAGCCGAATCCCGCCCACCTGGCACTGGCCGAACTTGAAGACATGGGCCTTTTGCATTCAATTATTACGCAGAATATTGATAATCTTCACCAGCGTGGGGGAAGTAAGAACGTTATCGAGTTTCATGGAAATGCAGAGTACCTTCATTGTATTCACTGCGGGGCCGAGTATTCACCGGAAGAATTTGTTATTGGTTCTGAACCGCCGGTATGTAAATCCTGCGGCCAGATACTGAAGCCCAGCGTGATCTTCTTTGGCGAGACCATTCCCTATGACGCGTTAATTGAATCGCAGAAGCTGGCAAATACCGCTGACGTGGTGATGGTGGTTGGTACATCGGCCATCGTATATCCTGCCAGCAGTATTCCACACATCGCAAAATCACGTGGTGCCAGGGTAATCGAGATTAACCTTGAAGAAACAGTACTGACCTCTACCATTACCGACGTATATCTTCAGGGTAAGGCGGGAGAAACACTTCCAGGGCTGGTAGAACAGGTCAAGCAGAACTAATAGTTTCAATTCGAGATCCATTCAATAAGTATTGCCTGCCATTATACTAAATTAAGATATAAAAACGATATGAACAGTATACATGTATTACCAGAATCAGTGAAAAGAAAAATAGCTGCCGGTGAGGTGGTTGAAGGACCGTTCTCGATAGTAAAAGAATTACTGGAAAACGCTATTGATGCCCATGCACCCGTTATTGACATAGAGATAGATGATGCCGGACTGAAGAGGATCATGGTGCGGGATAATGGTACGGGCATATACAGGGAAGACCTTCCCCTCTCGATCGAAGAGCATGCCACCAGCAAGATACAGAGTGACGTTGACATAGAAAATATCTGTACCCTTGGTTTCAGGGGTGAAGCCTTATCCAGCATCTCTTCTGTTTCACGGCTTACTATTCTCAGCAGGAGTGAAGAAGAGGATACCGGCGGCAGGCTGGTTGCCAGCGGGGATGATGTTGTTATCACGGACTATGCAGGCCCGGTGGGAACAACAGTAATAGTTGAAAATATTTTTTTTAATACACCCGCAAGAAAGAAATTCCTTAAAACACCTTCTACTGAATTGAGGTATATACGGGAAGTCATCTTCAGGATGGCGCTTGTCCATCCTGAAGTAGATTTCAGTATAACCATTGACGGAAAAAGAGCACACTCCCTTCATTCTGTTGGGTCCATGGAAGAGCGAATTCAGCAGGTATACGGGAAGAGCGTGGCTGAAAACCTGGTATTCGACAGGATGCAGGAGAACGGGATCGCCATTGAGGGGTTCCTGTCTCTTCCAACCTATTCCCGTCCCCAACGGTCATTGCAGCATTTATACATAAACGGAAGGCCGGTGTTTCACCAGTATCTTGGATTCCTGTTACAGAGATCTTACGAGGGACTTTTAAAAAGGGGACAGCATCCGGCGGCTATACTCATGATCCAGACCGCACCTGAAAAAGTAGACGTGAATGTGCATCCTGCCAAGCGTGAAGTTCGCTTCACCGATCAGCAATACCTGAACCGCATGATAATGAACCTTGCTGCCAGAATATTGAACAGCCGTGTTCACCAAATAAAGATGCATGGAGAATTATTTACTGCAGAAGATGAAACTGCCAGAGATGGACCTGAACCAGCAACTGGAAGGGTGGAAGAGCATGTACCTGAACCTGATGTACAGCAGCGTTTCGGTAATCATTCCAGCACACCTGTCAGCAGCACAGGAACTGGACAGGCTGCGGACAGGGAGATCCCTGGTATTCATGAGTCGATGCCCGTCAATAGTTATTTACATGAAATAAGTGACCTGTACGTGTCGCTGAATGAATGGGGTGATGACGTACATGTACTGGGGATCGTGTTTGGCACCTACGTCCTGGTAGAAAGGGAGGATGATATCCTGATAATCGATTTTCATGCCACCCATGAGCGGATGCTGTATGACAGGATTGTCAATTCACGTGCAGAAGTTGAAGTGCAGCAGCTGGCTTTCCCGAAAGTAATTGAGTTAACTCCCGAAATATACCAGGATGCACTTGATTCTCTTGAATATTTAAATAAAAATGGATTTGACATAGAGGATTTTTCTGACAATTCTTTGATCATACGGGGTATGCCATCATTTGCTGCACATGTTGACCCTGAAAAAACTGTTCTGGAAATTATTGATTCAATTGGTTCGGTTAATGATATTGTTGAAGATATACGGAAATCCATCGCAGAAACCCTGGCATGTCATGCTGCCAGGAGAGCAAATGACGAGTTATCCCCGGACGAGATAATAAGGATCATTCGATATGTATCAGACGGGAAGGGGATTATGCGGTGTCCACATGGAAGGCCCCTTGCGTATGCCCTGGGGAAAAATGAAATTGAGAGGTTCTTTAAAAGATCATGAAGAAAATTCTACTTGGAATTAGTTCATCAATATCCGCGTACAAGGCATGTGATCTTTCACGCCTCTTCGTGAAAGACGAATATGACGTATTCTGTATACTCACCGAGAATGCCACGCATCTTGTTACCCCGTTAACGCTGCAAACCCTTACCGGTAACAGGGTATATACAACTTCATTCGCGGCCCAGTGGCGCGAGATGGGACATATAGAATTAAAGCAGGACGCCATGCTGTACCTGGTAGCTCCTGCAACCGCGAATATAATCGGCAAGTTCGCTAATGGTATAGCCGATGACCTTGTGAGTACCACCTACCTTGCCGTTGAGTGTCCCGTTTTGATAGCACCGGCAATGAACCCCAACATGTGGTGTCATCCCGCGGTGCAGGATAACGTGGAAAAACTTAAAAGCAGGGGCGTAAAGTTTGTAGAACCCGGATCAGGCCTGGTGGCATGCGGAGACGAGGGTAAGGGTAGACTTGCGTCTATCGAAGAGATATTCAGGATGGCAAAAGATGTTATTGAAGGATAGGAAACTTATAGTAACGGGTGGGCCAACCCGCGAATGGCTGGACCCGGTGAGGTTCATATCAAATCCCTCATCGGGAAAAATGGGGTTAGCCATAGCAAATGCCGGTGTTCCATTATGCAGGGAGGTTGTTTTTATTCACGGGCCGGTTAATCCGTCAATTTTGAGTGATACCGGTTACAGGAAAATCCCAATAGAAAGTACAAATGACCTGCTTGAAGCAGTATTGCAGGAGATTGAACCCGGCGCAATTCTTATCATGGCTGCAGCACCCGCGGATTATGCCCCTTCGGAAAAGTCACAGACAAAGATAAAGAAGAAAGAAGACGAAATGATAATTACGCTGAAACGTAATCCCGATATATTGAAAACCGTTGCACGAAAAAGGGAAGAGGATCCTTCACTTGGGGACATGGTGGTGGCAGGTTTTGCCGCTGAAACAACCGATATTGAAAGCTATGGGCGAACAAAACTGAACGAAAAGAAGTTGAACATGATCTGCATTAATGATGTTGGCAGAAAAGATGCGGGTTTCGCGCATGACAAGAACAAGTTGACCATTCTTGTTGATAACGGTGACCGTATTGAGATACCGCTGCTTGAAAAAAAAGAAATTGCCTCTCGAATATTCCAGGTAATCCGGGATTACCTGCATCAAAAGTGACCCTGCCTGTTTCATTTGCAAAATACTGGACATAGTCATGTAAATAGTGTATCCTGAACATGAGAACAATACACAGGGAGGAAAAATATGTGGCGACGTACTCCGAGTGTAGCGGGTGCATTTTACCCGTCTGATGGAGAAAAGTTACGCGGCCAGATAGAAGGATACCTTAACGAGGTTGAGGATCAGGAAAAGGTAGATAACCTGGTAGGTATCATATCGCCGCATGCGGGATATGTATATTCGGGTTCAGTGGCAGCGTACTCGTTTTCTCAACTGAAAGACAGGGGATACGAGGTTGCTGTAATACTTGCCCCATCACACAGGGCAAGATTTGATGGTGCCTCGGTTATACCGGGGGGTATATACGAAACCCCTGTAGGTGATGTCAATATCGATGAAACTATCGGCAGGGAGCTTGCAAATAAACCTGGTTATGGTTTTATCAAGGAAGTGCACCAGTATGAGCATTCACTGGAGGTGCAGGTCCCGTTCGTGCAGGTGACATGCGGGAATATTCATATAGTACCCATAATTATAGGATGTACAGATCTTGATACCTGCCGCAGCATCGGTAACTCACTGGCAGAGGTCTTAAAAAATGAGAAGAGGAAGTGGATAATCGTTATATCCACAGACCTTTCCCATTACCACGGGTACGATGAGGCCAGTTCAATTGACTCTGTTTTTATCGAAGCATTGCGGGAATTCAACGAGGATTCTTTGTATGCTACCCTGGTGTCAAACAAGGCACAGGCATGCGGTGAAGGACCCGTTCTTACCGGCATGATCGCTTCCAGGCAGCTGGGTGCTTCGGATGTGAAAGTATTGAAATACGCAAATTCCGGTGATACTGCCGGGCCAAGGGACCAGGTGGTGGGTTACCTTTCCGCAGCATTGGTTAAATGAACACATAACTGGAGGTTTTTGTGGTTGAGCTTAACAGAGAACAGCAGCAGAAGCTGCTGTCCCTTGCCCGAAAAACTATTGATGAATACCTTGAATACGAGAGGTTACCAGAGCCTGATCTTCAAAATGAGTTCAGTGACGATATGTTCATGGAGAAGTGCGGCGCCTTTGTTACCATTCACAAGAACGGGAAATTACGGGGATGTATAGGTTATATTAAAGGGATAAAGAACATCCCTGAAACCATAATTGATATGGCAAAAGCCGCTGCTTTCAATGACCCGAGATTTCCCTCGCTGACAAAGGAAGAACTTGAACAGGTAGATATAGAAATTTCAATATTATCTCCAATAGAAACGGTGGAAGATCCCGGCGAGATTGAAGCAGGCAGGGATGGCCTGATCGTTTCAAACAGTTTCAGAACAGGATTGTTGTTGCCCCAGGTAGCCATGGAATATGGATGGACAGAATACCAGTTCCTTGAGAACACCTGTCACAAGGCGGGACTTCCTGCAGACGCGTGGAAATGGAATGATACAAAAATAGAGAAATTTTCAGCCCAGGTCTTCAGTGAAGAGGATCTCAGGTAACCTAATGAGTTATATTCCTGGATGATATATCATTAATGCATGTCAGTATCTGTGTAAGATTGAATGGCTTGTCAATCCAGGCATGAACAGATGATTCAAGGGTTTTCTTCTTTCGGGGTGAGGAATCCCAGCCGCTGATAAAGACGATCTTTGAAGACGGCGAATATTCTTTTATTACGGGGATCAGCTTGTCACCATTCATTTCAGGAAGCACGTAATCCAGGAAAATAACGTCGTATTTTTCTGCTTTGCACTGTGTCACGCCTTCTTCAGCGTTCTTAGCCAGCGTTACCGTAATATTCATGTCGGTCAACGCGCGGAAAAGCATCTCCCTGATGGGCATTTCGTCGTCGATAACAAGCACTTTCAGGGGTTTCCTTGATTCCAGCTGGGGAAAGGTATTGGATACAGTTTGCAGCTGTTGGCCCATATGCTGATGTGCCGGTTTAAATGGAAGCTTGATGGTGAATGTTGTACCCTTATTCGGGGTACTTGTAACATCAATAGACC
>CAYFSO010000072.1:0-13975 GCA_964345775.1 uncultured Leptospiraceae bacterium
GTTGTTGTTTTGATAATAGCTGAGTAGTTAGAATTCAATTTTCAAAATAACTCAAGAGGTGTTTTCATGAAGATAACCGGCGATACCATTGTAAAAGATATTATTGGTGGAAATAAAGAAATTGCAAAGGTGTTTAAAAAGTATAACCTTGAATGCCTATCATGCAGGGGGATTGAACATGATACCGTAAGAATAGTGGCTGTCAACAATGGTCTTGACCCGGATGAGTTTTTGAAAGAACTGAAAGAGGCGGAAAAAAAGGGTAAGGTGTGAAAGTAATAGCAGGAATATTCAGGGGCCGGGTAATTCCCTTTTCCAATAAAAAGTTCAATAATGCCGATATAACCCCCCAGAAGATAAAGGGAGCTCTGTTTTCAATACTTGGAGAAGACCTTTCAGGTAAATGGTTCATGGATCTCTACGCGTGTTCAGGCCAGGTGGGGATGGAGGCGGTAAGCAGGGGTGCTGCCATTGTTCTATTCAACGAGATAGATAAAAAGAGATATTCGTTCATAAAAAACCTGGTAGAAGACTGGGGATGCAGTGACAGCACAATTATTCTGTCAATGCCCGCCCATCGGTGTATCCGCTATGCGGGGAGCAGGGAATATCTTTTTGATATACTTTTTTGCGATCCACCATATGATAAAAAAGGCAGCGGACGGCACCTGTACAGGAAACTGTTAAGCGAAATACATGACTCGGCTATCCTCAAGAAGGAAGGGGTGCTCATTTTACAGCATTTCAGTAAAAATGTTGTTCCCGAAAAAGAAGGTGACCTTGAGCTTGTAAGAACAAAAAACTATGGAACAAGTTCCTTATCTGAGTATACATATAAAGATTGACCGGTGTGCGAGAGAATAATGTAGTAGTATATTAATAGCAGGAGGGGCACAGGCAGCCGCGCTGGCTTTAACGGCCGGTGAGGAAAGTCCGAACACCGCAGGGCAGGATGCCGGGTAACCCCCGGGCGCCGCGAGGCGATGGAAAGTGCAACAGAAAAGATACCGCCTGGTACCTGGTACCAGGTAAGGGTGAAATGGTGAGGTAAGAGCTCACCGCGCGCTGCCGCAAGGCAGGCGGCATGGTAAACCCCATCCGGTGCAAGACCAAGTAGGTAACCGATCAGGACGGCCCGTCCGAGGTTGCGGGTAGGTCGCGAAGAGATGCATGGTAACATGTATCCAAGATTGATGGCTGCGTACACAGAATTCGGCTTATGGGCCCCTCCTGTTATTTTTATCAATCAATCTCACACGGAGTCGCGGAGCACGCGGAGAGTTGATTTGTTCATATTGTTTCTTCAGAGTATTGTAAAATTTCAATCGATGTAGTTTTTTACTGTTAAAAAATATGGAACCGCCTGCTTCGCTCGATAAATACAGATGATTAGTGAATAGCGCAAACCATACAACTTCAGACTCTTCATCAATGCACAATTTCTCCTGGTGAGATGTCATCTCTCCGCGTTCCCCGCGTCTCCGCGTGAGTCAATAACGAGTTTCAGACAATCTTCAGGTTAATGAATATACCTTTTATTCCCGGTACAAAAAACCCTGGAAGGTCTGGCGTTGTTGGAACTCGTCATGTATGGCCTTGATAACCGTTCCCTTGTGCAGGCTCCACGAGGGTGCCAGCAGGCTCTGGGGGTCGCGGTCACCTGCCAGCCGGTGTATGATGATATCAGGCCGCAGCCGCTCCATAAGATCACAGGCGTACGAGATATACCTGGAAAACGTAACAGGGGTAAACTGGTCCTGTATGAACTGCTCGCCCAGTAGTGTTCCACTGATGGCGTGAAGATGATGCAGCTTTACCCCCTGCACCGGCAATGACGATATCTCGTGTGCGGTTTCCATCATGTCTTCCCATGTCTCACCCGGAATACCCAGAATAATATGAACACATACTGGAATGCTTCTTTCGGCTGCCCTGTGTATCGCGTCCCGTGTCTCGCTATGGGTATGACCGCGCAGCAGGTACTCAAGGCTGTTGTCATGCATGGTTTGCATACCCAGTTCAAGCCACAGCTCAAACTTTTCACGCCTGTAACCGGCAATAAGATCAAGTACCTCATCAGGCACGCAATCCGGCCGTGTTCCTGTCATAAGACCCACCACATCTTCATCGGCAATCGCGGTGTCGTAGAGCTCTTTAAGATACGCAACCGGCGCATAGGTATTGGTAAATGCCTGGAAGTAGGCGATATACCGTGTTTCGCGGGATGACCTGGCAAAGGCTTCTTTTGCCTGCCGCATCTGGTCTGAGATGGAATGAGTATGGTTGGCAATTGGGGCGGCGGACCCGTCCTCTGAACAGAAAATACAGCCTTCGTAACCGGTAGTTCCGTTCCTGTTGGGACATCCCAGGTTTACATTAATTGGAAGCTTCAGAACACGGGTATTGTACTTGTTCCAGAGATAATCTCCGAAGAAATGATACGGTTTGCCGTACCAGCTGCCGGGGTTATAGTCCTTTTGATCGTGTATAGTTCGCACAGCAGGAGTTTTTCAGGTACTTGTGATTCTGGTATCTCCATGGATCCAGTTTTACCCGTGAAACTTTTTTAGCCTTTTTCACGGTAAGATTTTTACCAAGGTGTACAATATAGATGCCTTCTTTAAAATTTATCTTATAGCGCATTTTTTTCCAGTAATACACGTGTTTCTTTTTCTTTTTTGAGTATTTTCTGAGCTTTTTCCATTTGTACCTGTACGCGTTGGTGAAACGTTTTTTCAGTTTCTTAAAAATTTTTTCGTCCGGATCAAACGCGTTCCGTATGGCGGTATCGAGTGACTGGTCCTTTTCTACCACGAAAAGTACGGGGGTATTCCAGCTGGTTTTGATGGGGCCTGATGGACGTGTCACCTTTCGGTATTTTTTTCGGGCCGGCTTTATGGCAGCATATTCTTTTGTGCAGAGTTCATGAAGGCTTGTAAAAAGCGGGCTGCCTGACGTGATCCCAATGGCCTTTCGAAGGTGTTTTCGAGCTTGTGCATATTTTTTCTTCTTGATGTAATACCTGGCTTTTTTCTTATATTTTTGTGTTTTCTGAATTACGGACAGTATCTGCCTGTAATTTTTCATGACAGGCTCAAGGGAGGGGTCAGAGCCTTTTTTCAGCATGTTCTTGATAATGGATTCGGCTCTGACGGTATTATCATTTTTCAGGTAATAACAGGCAATCCGGGACATCTTGAGCAGGGTAAGACGGTGGTTAACCTTTGAGTCATGCTGCTTTACCCATAAACCTGATATATCTACACCAAATACGTGTTTAATTGATTCCAGCAGGGTTGTGTACTGGGCGTTCACTATCATGTCCTGGTGCCGGGGATCATTGAGCATCTTTTCATCTGAAGGGTATGAAATGAATCCGGATTCAAAGATGATGGATACCGGGAAATCAACGAAATACGTGAACCGGTCGTCTGCCACTGTGCCGCGTTCCCAGTTGTTGGGGGTCAGCCCTTTATCTACCAGTGAATCTTTCAGCTTTTTCGCGTAGGTGTAAGAGAAGCCACTGGCATCCATCTTGTTGTATAGTGTAAGAAAACCCCTGTACGGGTACTTAATATGACTGAGGAAGCGTTCTCCCCTGCTGTTATAGGTAACATGTATGCCGGGAATATTGGCAAGGCCCGCGGCCTTATGAATTATTGACGTGTTATTGAGATGCTCACTTATTACGATACATGCTCCTGCTTCACGTGCCATTTGAACAGTTTTGGAGAAGGGAATGCGCAGGTAATCATCACGTTTTCCTTCCATGCAGTCAATATAGTCAGGTGTTGATACTATGGAAATATAGCGGTTTTTTTTGAGCAACCTGTACAGCTTACGGGACAACTGGATAGAGTAATATTCTTCAGGCAGGCCCGTACTGCTGTATCTTCCCGTTATCGCGCCCTGCCACTTGCCATCGGGCATTTTACCATGCGCCGGGTCAAAGAAGATGACGATCTTTTTGTCCTCTTTTAATTGTTGATACAGGTCAGCATAAGTTGTATCGATATGCCTGATAATCTCAATGAGCTTCTTCAGCTCCGTGGTCTTGTTTTCAGCCTTGAGTATGCCGGTTATCACGTCTGGCTGTATGGCTACCCGGTGAGAATACGAGGCAAAAAGTGCCAGGTGTACTAACGCGATTGAAGATATACTTATGACGCATAACAGGAAGACGATGAGAAGGGTTTGATTACGTGTAAACACTTTTGTCATTATGGTTAATGCTCAATTATTTGAAGTAGTCTCTTATAATACAAGTATCGTAATTCCGCACTGGTTAATTGAACTATACAGCGTCAAGTCCTGGAGAAAAATATCACGCGGGAATATTTTTGAAAAGAACAAAATGCTCCCGCATGATAATTTTCGTTACATTCCGGAATGAGCCAAAAATTTGAATACAGGAGAAAATTATTGCAATTTTAAACGGGGTGCATTAGAATCTGCGTATCCTTTACTGGAGAGCCATTATGAGAGAATACATACGTTATGAAGAATTATCATCCGAAATTAAAGATGCCATATCAATGCATTACGAAGAATTACGAAAAAAAGATGAGAATGTAGATTTCGATATAGCCGTTGAAGACTGGTTTGAACACAAGTTCGATGAATGGATATTAAAGCGTTTTAAAACTGATGATAAGGGTGACCTTAGAAAGCATTACCGGCTTGACGTGGAGGTTCCCATACGTGTTGTAGAGACCCTGATCGAATCATCAAGTGAAGAGACTGCTGCCATCGATTTTGTTGGCACAATTGTGAACATAAGCAGGGGAGGGCTGTATTTCATATCGAAAACCCCGTTTGAAATATCATCCATTATCAGGCTGGTGATCGATCTTTCTGCAATTGATTCCGAACTAACCAGCGTTGCGGCACTTGCCATGGTTGTTCGGGTTGATAAACTTTCAGAAGGCTATGGTATCGGGGTTATGTTCAGCAGTATTTACGATGACAACAAGAAAAACCTGAATATATTTATACTTAAAAACCTGTCCTATTACCTTTATTCCGAGTGAAAGAAAAACCTATCGTTGCTGTTCGATATTATCCAGTTTGTGTTTTAAATTATTCTGTGTAATGTCAAAGAAGAAACAGTGCCTGCTTGAAGATGACGAGTCATGCGTTTTCAGTTTTCCGTGATTGTTGACAACATTGAGAATAAACGCCTGCGCGTTACGGGTCACAGGTATATTCTGTGACATCAGGTATTTCCTGAGAGAGAGTATCGCCCGTTGCCTGGCTTTCTTTCTCATCTCTTTAAGGTTATCGCATTTTTCCTCGGCGGGTACAACGATAATTACCCTGTACCTGTCAGGAGTGATGAACCCTTCTTTCTGGTATTCCAATACCATTGTCTCCTGTTTTTCCATGCCCGGGTCATCCAGTGGAGTACTTTTTTTCTGGATCTCCTTTGAACAGGATATACAGAACATCATTACCATGCAGGTTGAAAAAAATATCAGTTTACGAAGATGTGGCATCCTTTCCCTCTCCCTTACCGGTTGTTTCACCCGGAACCTTGATTGACAGGATCTTACTCCTCAGGTTGCCCGCGTGTATCCTGTAGACAAGTGATATGCTGTGATCCTGGTTATAGTACTTTTCTACAATACGTCCCTTCTCAACGAATGTAGACAGCCCTGTAGTAACAGCTTCACGGTATTTTTTTTCCGGAATATTTTTAAGATCATTACCATGATGCCTTTTCCACTCGTTGTAAAGCTTATGCAAAACCCGGTTTTCCAGGTCTGAAATGGCATTCATGCGGGCGCTTTCACGCCGGGCAACAAGTCCTTTCACGTTCTCGTCGGGGGATCCGGTTATTACTGCCTGGTAAAGATCACTGCTTAAAAATCCCGTGGTGAAATAATCTTTGTGCAGCGAACGCAGGTATTCAGGGCTGGGCCCGCAGGAAACAACCAGTATTACTGCACATAAAAAGAATGAAAGTTTCGTTATGTTTTTCAAGTTCCAGGTCCCGGTAATCGGTTTTAATAAATACCTTTCATTCATACTGTTATGCTGTCAATAGTTTTATTGCGGTCATTACCTGCTTTTCAGCATTGATATAATATCCCTGATCTGGTCAGCCTTTGGATGACCGGGCTGCATGGACAAAAGCTTCTCAAAATGATAAACGGCTTTCTCGTCGTTGTCCAGTTTTCGGTAATAGAGCATCCCCAGCTCTTCGTGCGCGTCGCTCATACCCTTGTCAAGCTGTACCGCTTTTTCAAAAGATGATACCGCGTCCCTGTAATTTCCCTTCTCCCTGTGGGCAATACCAAGGAAAAAATGTGCCTTTGCATTCATTGGACTGAGATTGATGGCGGTATTATACTCTTCAACAGCGCTGTCGTACATCTCTGCCTCAAGATACGCGTTTGCCAGGTTGTAGTGGGCCTCGAAAGACCTGGGATTATTTGAGGTTGCCTGTTTGAACTGCTCAATGGCCTTTTCCGTGAGCTTGTTCTTCTTGTACAGGTTTCCAAGGTTGATGTATGCCCTGGCATAGTTTGGATTACGCTCGATGGCCTTCGAATAGTATTCCATGGCCTTGTTGTCATCACCAAGTCCTTCATAGGCTTTACCCATCTCGTAGAGGACCTGGTAATCATTGTCCTTTACCTGGAGAGCCTTTTGGTACTGGCTGATGGCTTCCCTGTATTGACCCTTTTGTGAATAAATAAGACCCAGGTTAAACCGTGCCTGGAAGTACTGGGGATCAGCCTGCAGAGTTTTCTCATAAAACTGGATGGCGTTATTATACGACTTCATCTCGTGATACGTTTCGGCAAGCTTGAACAGGGTGTCCGGGTTGTTGGGCCTCAGTTCCCTGTCCTTCGAAAAATAGTTCAGTGCCTGGCGGTAGTTCTTGCTTTTCAGGTATACGTCACCGAGGTTGAAATACGCCCGCTCAAGGCCGGGGTCCTGCTGTATGGATTTTTTCAGGTCACGTATGGCCTGGCTCTTGTTGTTCAGCTTGAACTGTGCCATCCCCCTGTTAAAATACGCCTTGGGGAAATCGGGCTGCTGCTTGATGGCCTTGTTGAACTCGTTGATGGCGGCACCGTACTTTTTCTCCAGGTAATAAATAACACCCAGCCTGTAGTGTGAATCATAGCTCTTGGGATTGGCCATAATAGCCTTCTGGAACGCGTTCTTGGCCTGGTCGTCCATCTGGTTGTGATAGTATATACGGCCTTTCCAGTAATGGGAGTGATCATCAGTATCATCTATCTGCGTGGCCTTGTTGTAGGCCTTCACGGCGGCATCATATTTCTTCTGACGCCTGTACTTGTCACCAATTTCCCTCCATTTCTTCGCGTCGGGCTTCACATCCTGTTTTGGCTGGCTGCTGTCTTTGGCGCCGGTATCCATGTCCCCGCTGTCCCTTCGAACCGGAGTGGAGGTTCCCGTATCATCCGAGCCGTCAATCCCCAAGCCGTTCCCGTTACCGTTACCGTTTGAGGATGAGTCCCGCTGTGCTACCCGCTGCGCGTCTTCCTGCTGTTTTTTCATCCTGGCAAGTGCATCGGCATACTTGCCCCTCAGATGCTTGTCACGGCTGTTGTAGCTGAGGGCCTTGCGGTAATACTTCACGGCGTTGCCGTAATCACCGTTTTTGGCATAAATATCACCCAGGCGCTCTGACGCTTTCGCGTCGGCAGCATTCACCGACAGTGCCTGCTTGAAAGAATCAATGGCCTCGTCAGTTTCTCCCAGGCGCAGGTTCGACTCACCCCTGCCCCGGAAGTACTTCGATTTCCTGGGATTTATGTCAATGGCACGGTTATACTGCTCCTTCGCGTCACCGTATCTCTTTGCCTTCCTGTATACTTCGCCAAGGTAGTAATACCCTTCCGCGTCATCGGGATTTTTCCGTATGCCTTTCTTCACAATATCAATGGCGCCCCTTGTATCACCCCTTTTCAGCCGCTGGCGGGCAATATTCCAGTAACTTTCCTGGTGATCGGGAGCAACGTCAATGGCCTTTTTGTATTCTTTCAGGGCACGGTCGATCTCTTCCTTTTCATCGAACACGTTGCCAAGCTTGTTATAGGCCTGCGGGTACTTCGGAAAGGCCTTCTTGGCCAGTTCAAGGGTCTTGATGGCATTCTCGTAGTCCCCCTTGAGGGCATACGCATGCCCCAGCTCGTTCAATGCCGAGTAGTTATTGGGGTCAATCTCCAGTGCCCGCTTGTAGTACTCGATAGCCTTATCGATATCCCCAATATCCTTGTACAGGTTTCCCAGCTTTACCAGGGTGTCGGTATTATATGGATCCGTTTCCAGGAGCTTCTCGTACAGCTCAATCTGCTCCATTCTCAGGTCATGTATCTCGTCAAGATCTGGGCCCCTGTCATGCAAAAACAGGAAATACCCACCGGTAAGCAAGAGTATTGCCAGCAGTCCTATGCCGGCCCTTTTGGCGTTCCTATACCTGTCATAATAGACCATGAACGTCCTCCATGTTAAAGATTACAGGTCATCGTCCCTGTATATTTCCTCAAACTTCTCTTTTGTCTTTTTCTTTTCGTGACCGGCCTTTCTGTCCTCAGCCGTTCTTTTTTGATCTTCCAGGGTAACCCCGCCAAGGTGCAGCGCCTCCTCGATGGAAATATCACTTCCCGGCGGCGGCAGTTTGAAATTGGGGTCTCTTAGAAGCTCGATCACCCGCTTGATCTTTTCATACTGCGGGTCTTCCGGGGCAATGCTGAGAAACTTTTCCCATGCCTCTATGGTCTCCTGCTTGTCCCGCAGCAGCATGAGGTTGGTGAGGCCGATATGGTAATAGGTGAACTTCAACGAGGGATCCGCGGCAAAGGCTTTCCTGAAATATTCCCTGGCTTTCTGTCCCTCTTTTTTGTAATAGTAGATCTGGCCAACCCTGAAGAGGTTCTCGGCGTTACCGGGATCAAGGTCAAGTGCCCGCTGATACAGCTTCAACGCCCCGTCGTAGCGTTTCTTCTCAAGAAAAATGTCACCCAGGTAGCTGTATGCTTTCTCGTTCTCCGGGTTCTCTTTCAACGTCTGCTGCAAGAGCAGCTCGGCGATCTCGAATTTTCGCTGAAAATAGTACCGCTGCGCCTTTTCAAAAGTAGATTCTTTATCAGAATCGCCGGCGGCAAATACCGGTACCGCGCACAGCGTATATATGAGAATGGCGCTCAGGCCGTTAATTAATGACTTTTTCTTCATATGCAGGTTCGATTTTCTCCCATATTAAATATCGACCGGGTGACATACATATTCAAGATATAATTTGATATCCAGGATGGCAACAAAGTAAATTTTATTTTTCACGCAACGACGCAACGAACGCGAAGAGCGGGGCAATACAGGGTCGTTTCGTTTTTCCAGTATGGTAATCGGTAGTTGTTGAGTTTTGTTGTGGATATAGATTGAACTGATATCATACCTGGTGAAAACGATAAGAAAGAACTCAACTCTTCGCGTTTTTCGGTGCCTTTGCGTGAGGCCCTTTACAGTAATATCCTTTCAACAACGTATCACAATAAACTCCTTGAATGGCCGTAAAACTGCTGTTACCGTATATGTAATCCGTATAAGGATTTGACACCGGTTATGATAAAAAGTTCCACATTTTTTACAGGTAAAGCAATCGTACTTGCGGTGCTGCTGATGGTATGTACTATTTTGATGTCATGCAAAGATGGAAAAGAGCCGGCTGAAAGAGAAACCGTCAAGCTGGTGTTCTGGCACGGCATCGAGAGTATACGCAATGGAAAGGTGCTTGAAGACCTGCTTGAACGCTTTCACCGTGAACACCCCGGCATCCGCGTCGTCCCGCAGCATTACGGGGCGGCCGACCAGGTGAAAGGCCGCATCATGACGGCCATCGCGGGTCAGAGCCCTCCTGACCTCATGTGGTGGGGGCCGCAGGCAACAGGCCAGCTTGCGCGCTCAGGTGCGTTGCAGGACGTGACCGCCCTCATCCGGGCCGATGACAGTTTCCGCAAAAACACCGTGCCGGCACGGCTCTGGGAGCTCTGCACCTACCGGGACAGGCTGTACGCGGTGCCCTTTGATACCAACAACCTGGCGTTATACTATAACAAGAAGCATTTTCGTGAGGCCGGCATAGATCCCGGCCAGTTGAACACATGGGAAGACCTTCGCCGGGCAGCCATACAATTAACAGAATCGCAGGACGGGAAAGGCATCACCCGGCGCTACGGGATGCATCTCCCCATCGGCAACAGCGAGTGGACGGTGTGGACCTGGCAAACCTTCCTCTGGCAGGCGGGAGGACGGTTTCTCAATAAAAGTGAAGAAAAAGCCCGGTTCAACTCCCCTGAAGGGGTCAGAGCCCTCCGGTTCTGGCTTGACCTGGTGTACAAAGATAAGGCCGCCATCTTCTCAAAGCCGGGCGCGGGCTATAAAACCGCCGATTTTATAGCCGGGCGGGTCAGCATGATGATAAACGGCCCGTGGAATCATGGAATACTTGAAGACGCACGGCAGAAGCGGGGACTTGCATACGGGGCCCTCATGCTGCCCATGCAGGAAAAACGGGCCACCAACGTGGGGGGCGAGAACCTTTTCATGTTCAAGACAACCGAAAAGAAAAAGAAGGCCCAGTGGGAGTTTGCCAGGTACGTCATGTCAGGGGAGTTCCAGCTTGAGTGGGCCACCCGTACCGGGTACCTGCCGGTAAACCGTCATGTGTACAACAACCATGCGTACAAAAAGTTTTTGGCGGAAAACCCGTTTATGGACGTGTTTGCAAGGCAGATGCGGTACGGCCACGTCCGCCCCACAATACCTTATTACAGCCGCATCTCCAGTAAGCTGGGTAAGGAGCTGGAACGGGCCCTGTACAGGAAGGCAACTCCCGAGGATGCCCTTAACGAAGCGGCCGAATATGCCAATGAGAAACTGAAGCGTATGCGAAAACGTGAAGCCATGACGCAGGAGGCTGACTGATGGCAGGGGGCTCACAGCGATACAGTTCTGCAAGGACGGCGTGGCTCTACCTCACCCCCGTACTTCTGCTGTTTGCGGTGTTCTGGTTCTATCCCATGTTCATGCTGGTGCATGACAGCTTTTTCGAATGGGACGCCATAAGTCAGCGGATATACCTGGGACTGCAGAATTACCGTGACCTCCTGTCCGATATTACCTTCTGGAACGCGGTGGGAAACACCTTCGTGTTCATCCTTGGCAGCGTACCTGTGGGCATGGCCATAGGGCTGGGTCTTGCACTTATGCTGCATAAGGACATACCCGGGAGGGGGGCCTTTCGTACCACCTTCTTCTCTCCGGTTGCCACCTCAAGGGTGGCCGCCGGGCTTATCTGGGTGTGGCTGCTCAACTTCGATTACGGTATTCTCAACATTCTGCTCATGAAAATGGGGGTGGGAAAAGTGCCCTGGCTTATCTCGGACAACTACGCCATGTTCTCGGTGATCGCCATGACGGTATGGAAGGACGCCGGCTACAACATGGTGCTCTTTCTGGGAGGGCTGTACGCCATCGACCGCACCTACTACGAGGCGGCGGGGATTGACGGGGCGGGGCGCTGGCAGAAATTCAGGGACGTTACCTGGCCCCTGCTTCTGCCAACCACCATGTTCATACTGGTGACACGGGTCATCTTCACCTTCAGGGCATTCGAACAGATATACGCCATGACACGGGGCGGCCCGGCGGGGGCCACCACCGTCTTCGTGTACTATATATACGAAAAGGCATTCCAGAACTTTCAGCTGGGATACGCCTCGGCCGCGTCGGTCATCATGCTCATCACGGTGCTTGCCTGCACATTTCTGCTTATCAAGCTGGTGCGCGCCGGCAAGTGGAGGGAGACGGCATGAATGTACACGGCCATGTGCTTCGCCAGTCATTTCGTTTCATGATGCTGTTGCTGCTGGCGGCGTTGTTCCTCTTTCCCATATTCTGGATCGTGATGACGTCACTGAAGACAGAAGTCGAGATACGCACCTCCCTCTCCATCTTGCCCGAAACCTGGCAGTGGAGCAATTACGTGGAGTCATGGAACTCAACCAACTTCGCGCGGCAGTTTCTCAATTCCATCATCATGGCACTGGGGGTAACGGTGGGGCAGGTGCTCACCTCATTCCTGGCTGGGTACGTGCTTGCCCGTATGCGGTTTAAATTCAGGGGGCTGGTGTTCGGGGCCTTGCTGTCCACCCTTATCATTCCTTACCAGCTTCTCACACTGCCCATATTTGTCATGTTCAGCCAGCTTGGATGGATCAACACCTACGCCGCGCTCATTTTCCCCACCATGGCCAACGCTTTCGGGGTGTACCTGTTCAGGCAGCATTTTCTGGACATCCCCGTATCCATAGAAGAATCGGCGCAGATCGACGGGGCCTCGCGCTGGCGCACCATATGGGAGATACTCTTCCCCCTTTCGCGCACACCGGCGGTTACCCTCTTTCTGCTCACCTTCATATTCGAGTGGAATGACCTGTTTAAGCCGCTCATATTCACCCACTCGGCAAACATGCGCACGGTACAGCTGGGACTTACCACCTTCCAGGAGCAGTTCAAGACCAGCTATACCTATCTCACCGCCGCGGTGGTATTCGTGACGGTACCGGTGATACTGCTCTTCTTTATCGGCCAGAAGCAGTTCATGCAGGGCATCGCCGGGACAGGAAGTAAGGAACAGTGACAGGGAGATATATACCATGGGAGAAGTGACATTCAAAAACGTGTGGAAAGCATACGAAGACGAGAACTGGGTCATACGGGAGTTCAACGCCACCATAGGCGACGGCCAGTTCTGCGTGCTGCTGGGTCCCTCCGGCTGCGGCAAGTCCACCATACTGCGCATGATAGCGGGGCTTGAACCCATCAGCCGTGGTGAGATACTCATTGACGGGGAGCTGGTAAACGAGGTGGCGCCAAAAAACCGGGATATCGCCATGGTGTTCCAGAACTACGCCCTCTATCCCCACAAGACGGTGTTCAAGAACATGGAGTATCCACTGAAGCTGAAAAAGCTTTCAAAAGAAGAAAGACGTAAAAAGGTACACGAGGCCGCCGAGGTGCTTGAGATCACTAACCTGCTTGATAAGTATCCCCGGCAGCTTTCAGGCGGCCAGAAACAGCGAGCGGCGGTTGGACGGGCACTGGTGCGCCAGCCCAGGGTGTACCTCTTCGACGAGCCACTGTCCAACCTTGACGCGAAACTGCGGGCCGCCATGCGCTCGGAGATAAAGCTCTTACACCGTAAGTTCGGCATCACCTTCATCTACGTCACCCATGACCAGGTTGAGGCCATGACCATGGCAGATCGCATCATACTCTTAAAAGACGGCGCGGTGCAGCAGGACGGGACGCCGGATGACCTTTACAGCAGGCCCCGGACGGTGTTTACCGGGTCATTCATCGGGAGCCCTCCCATGAACTTCTTCACCATAAGAGGCTCTGACCCCTCCCTGGGCAGCTACCGGCTGCCGGAGGGGCTTTTCGAGGGCTCTGACCCCGTGCTGGCAGGTATTCGCCCCGAGCATCTCTTTTTCGAGGATGACGGGAAGGGGCATAAGGTTGAGGCACGCTTCGTGCTTGAAGAGATGATCGGGCGTGAGTTCCAGTACTCGCTGGATGTGCCGGGGTACGAGTTGGGGTCAGAGCATCTTATGGTGCTGTCTGAGACGCACCTGGAGAGGGAAGAGGGGGACGCTGTGCAGGTATACTTCCATCCTGAGAATCTGCGGTTTTTTTCTGGGGGGGATGGGAAAGTTATTGAAGGTTAGGGTTTTGTTGGGGAAATTCGCCAATATATATCGGTTCCTTACAACTTAAAGTTTCATGAAGCTTTTTCCTTGCTGCGGACGGAGTCCTCCCTATCCTCGCTGAAGCGCATTACATCCGTGTAATGCGCACTTGATGAAAACATTAAGAAACCGATATATATTGGCGAATTTCCCCATCTCGGGGGTGGGGTGCTCTGGTTGTGGGCATG
>CAYFSO010000072.1:14075-15559 GCA_964345775.1 uncultured Leptospiraceae bacterium
TATTATATAAATATAGCATTGTTTTGCTGATGATTTTCATTGTTTCATGTGTTAATGATGAATTCTATGAAACAATGAAAAGGGAAAATAATTATACAGAGATGCTAAGTGTATATTTTGAAATTCCTGATTCAAATCAGACAACGAGTTTTACGGCTACATATGGTGAAGACCATGATTACCCTAATACACCATATGCGATGTCGTATACAGACAATGGTGACGGTACAATTAAAGACGATGTAACAGGTCTCATGTGGCTTAAATGTACAATGACATCTACGGGGATCGATTCTGATCCTAACTGTTTAGGAACTCACCAGAAAGTACAATGGTATGAAGCTATAGAAAAATGTAAAAACTTGGAACATGAAGGATATAATAATTGGAGATTACCTTCAATGCCTGAACTATTTTCTATTGTACATTTTGGGAAGCCAGGAGGGGATCCAGCAATTGAAGAATCAGTATTTCCGAATACTGAATATGATGATTGCTATACTCCATATAGTGATGCTTTTTCAATGATACTTTGTACTGGATACTCAACAGAAAAATACTGGAGTGGTACTAAATGGGGGCCAAATGATTATGCATGGTCAGTACATTTTGATGATGGTTATACCAACATTTCTGAAATAACAATGCAACATTATGTACGGTGTGTAAGAAATGAAAATCAATAAAAAAAAATCATATAATATTTTTGGTTTAATATTGATCAATATAGTATTCCTTACTGTTATAGTATATGCAGGTATAAGCTATACTATTGGAACTGGTACATTAACTGGAACTGTTTATGATAATTCTACAAAACTGAGATGGACTAGATGCGCAATTAACAATTCAGATAATCCTGACATTACTTCAAATTGTACAGAAAATCATAAAAAAGCAACCTGGGAACAAGCATTAACTATTTGTTATAGTCTAGATTTTTCCGGTACTAATGATTGGCGGTTGCCAAATATTCGTGAAATCCAATCTATAGTAGACTATTCAGAAATTGTTTCACCTGTTGTTGAAAAGTCTATATTCCCAAATACTCATGATGGAAAATACTGGTCTTCTACTACTTTCCATGATAAGCTTTCAAGTTATGTATGGACACTTGACTTTCAATATGGAAGTGTTGGGCTGGATGATAAGTCTGCTAATAATTATTATGTACGTTGTGTAACAGGCCCATAATTTATATCGGTTAACATGAAATACATTTTAAAAATACCAATACTCCTATCAGTTACAATACTTATCCTCTCCTGCTCCCCAGAAGCAGAACCCCTTGGAGTATTCGCCCCTTCACGCCTCCACCACATCGATGGCCAGGACGGCGTAACACCGGTTGAATTCACCAACACGCACACCATGTGGACATTCGGTGACACCATCATGGGCGAGAAGATGATACCAAATTCCCTTGCCTTCAGTCCAAAGATTAATGAAGACAACGTAAAAAACCCGGGCTTCACCTTCTACCG
>CAYFSO010000073.1:0-15507 GCA_964345775.1 uncultured Leptospiraceae bacterium
TTTGTGTATCTGTGGTTAACAGTTTTTCATTCCCAAAAATCCGGAAAGAGGGAAAAATCATTACGTCAAAAGAATGTATTAACATTAAAAATTGAGTTGATTTTTATTTCGTTAAAAACCATATATGTGATACTGTATTACTGTTGAAATGATGTTTTTCAATATTAAAGATATAATAACGTATGCATAGTGTGGCTACAACACTTCATCTGGTAGAAGATGATCTCCACTTTTCGATATCCCAAAAGATGGAATTGGAAGGATACGGATATACCGTTATAACCGCCAGTTCCGGCGAAGAAGCTATTGAGCTTCTCCATTCACGGGATGATATTGATCTTATCCTGATGGATATTGATTTGGGCTGCGGCATGGATGGTACCGAAACGGCCAGGGCCATACTTGAAGAACTTGATATCCCCATCATATTTCTCTCTTCGCATAATTCACCTGAAATAGTTAAAAGAACGGAAAATATCAACTCTTATGGATATGTGATAAAAGACGCCGGCACTACCGTGTTAGATATGACCATTAAGACCGCATTAAGACTTTATAATGAACGGATCAACGCTAAAGATATTGAAAGGGAACTAAGTGCAAATAAAGAACGTCTTTCGAAGGCAATTGACGCCGGTAAACAGGGATTCTGGGACTGGAACCTGGAAACTGACACGTTATACGTCAATAGACAGTATTACACCATGCTGGGCTATGAGCCCGATGATCTCACCACGCGCCGGGAAAGCTGGATGGATATTATGCACCCGGAAGACCAGGAACACGTTTTACCGGAGATCTTGTATAATATCACAAGTGGCGAACCGTATTCCACGGAATTCAGATTGCAGTGCAGGGACGGATCATGGAAGTGGATCTCCAGCCAGGGGAAAAGCTACGAGTTCACCGACGAAGGCGTCCCTACCCGCGCAGTTGGCGTGCTCATTGATATAGATGAAAAGAAGAAAGAAGAATGTGAGAATGTATTACTGTTTCAACGAATGAACGCAGCATTAACTATAGGCAACCTTTCATGGTGGGAAATGCGGTTGCCTTCCGGTAAGGTCATTTTCGATGACCGAAAGGCCGAGATGCTGGGATTTTCACCGGATCAATTCTCTCATTACTCTGATTTCACAGACCTTCTGCACCCGGATGATTACGAGAAGGCCATGCAGGCTGTCCGTGATCACCTGGATGGATCTGCTGACATATATGACGTGGAGTACCGTATTCAAACTGCCGATGGTTCATACCGCTGGTTTCATGACATTGGCGGTATAACGGAACGAAACACTGAAACCGGTGAAACCCTTCTCATTGGCATTGCGCAGGATATTACAGAACGCAAAATCATTGAAGAAGAACTACGCAAAAGCGAGGAACTGGCAAGGTCCATAATAGAGACCGCTGAAGATTCCATATTCATAAAAGACCGGGATGGTGTATATACCATGGTGAACCCGGCCATGGAAAAGCTTTTCGGACATGACGCAGCAGATATTATCGGGAAAACCGACCATGACCTTTTTGGGGAAGAAGCCGGCAAGGCAGTCAAGAAATCCGACGAGGCAGTGTACAGGGGAGAAACCGTTGAAGAGTTTCCCGGCAAACCCGTGAATGGCATCCTGCACACATTTCACACTATCAAGGTACCGCTATACGACTCAGAGGGGAATATTGCAGGTCTTTGTGGTATCGCGCGTGACATTACCCAACAGAAACAACAGCAGGAACACCTGCGAATCTGCAAACTTGCCATAGATAACAGCCTGACAGGTATTGCTGTTGCAGATATACATTATTGCATTACCTATGTTAATCCTGCATGCCTCACAATATGGGAATTTGATAGTATCGATGAAGTTATCGGTAGATCCATATTTGATTTCTGGAAAGACCGGGAAACTATCCACGAAGATATGCAGGATATACTCAATGGTCATAAACTATACGTGGAAAGTGAATCATACAGAAAAGATGGATCAAAAAGAATTATCCTGGTTTCGGCGACAAAGGTTGATGATGCCAATAGTAAAGATGAAACGCTGGGTATAATTGCTAACTTCCTGGATATTACAGAGAAAAAGGCAGCGGAGAAACAATTACAGATAGAATTTGACAAGAAACATGAACTTCTCCGGGAATTGCAGCACCGGGCTAAGAACAGCTTTAATACCATTAAAAGCTTGATGCACATAAAATCTATGTCACTGTCCAACCAGGAAGCTATAGAGACAATTGAAGAACTTCGCACACGTGTTCATGCACTTGCCGAGTTATATACGATGTTGTACGACACAGATTCACCTGATCTGATCGACCTTGGTGAATACTGTAAACGTGTTGCCTATTTAACCGCGGAAATGACCGTACACATATCAATAAATAAAACCATGGACAGTGTACAATCCAACACCAGAAATGCCGCCACTATTGGACTGATCTTGACCGAGCTTATCACCAACGCCATAAAATACGCTTTCCCGGATGGAAATGGCGGAACTATCAAGTGCGAACTAAAAAAGCAGGACGACGGAGCTGTTCTTATCGTGGAAGACAACGGAGTGGGGATGCCCGAAGATTTCGACCTGAACAATACCAGCTCCATGGGCCTGATGCTGGTGCGTTCCATGGTGAAACAGCTTGGAGGCAGCATGGAAATAGAATCGGACAACAGTACCAGGTTTACTATTACACTTCCTGAGCTCATTTAGATGTTATCCTGCATTCGCATTATTGAGATCACAAAACACACCATGTATGCTGCGCAACATAATTCTGGTATATTCAGACAGTCAGTTCCACAATAGCAATGTTTATACATAAATGCGGGAAGCGGCCGAAAACTGACAAACTATGGCCTAACTGATTTTATTATATTATATTGTTGTACGGTTAACACATGGAGATTATTTTTAGATATGACTCACAATACAAAAGAATTCAAACGTATTAACAACTTGCTGATTGAAGATTGGGAATAGCCAACCGTATTACAGGGAGGCCTCGTGATTATTATCATTTACTAAATATATTGCCCCTGCGGGCCCTTCACCACATATATTATATCAGCCTCAAGAAAATACTTGCTTTATGGTAAACAATTGTTATTTTTACAAACAGAATTAAAATTGATAACACTTTTTTATCATGTTAATCTATAGAGGGTAAAAGATATGGAATATTATTTCAAAACGGTAATTGAGCCACAAGAAGAAGGTGGATATACTGCTTATGTTCCCAAGCTACCAGGATGTGTATCTGAAGGTGAAACATACGACGAAACGTTGAAAAATATAAAAGAAGCTATTGAACTTTACCTGGAAACATTGAAAGAAAGGGATAAAACTATCACTGCTGATGATACCCATATCTCAGAGGTCTGTGTTTCACTATGAGCAAACAACTCCCTTCTATAGAAGAATTTCTGAAGTATAAATAATGGAACAACCCTTCACCCCACAAAAAAGCCGGTACCTTAAGGATACCGGCTTGTGCCTTTAAGCTTTAAGACTTATGAGCGGGAAACGGGATTCGAACCCGCGACGTCAACCTTGGCAAGGTTGCACTCTACCACTGAGTTATTCCCGCGTTGTTTTGCGAGCGGAGGGACTTGAACCCCCACGCCTTGCGACACCAGATCCTAAGTCTGGCGCGTCTACCAGTTCCGCCACGCTCGCTTTTCGTGTACCAATATCGTAAAAAGGTAGCAAATTGCAAGCGAATTTTCATGAAAATGTGCGGCGAAACTTGGGTTGCCCGAGACTCGAACTCGGAACCTGCTGATTAAGAGTCAGATGCTCTGCCAGTTGAGCTAGCAACCCGGCAATTGGAACATTAATCCGGCATGTAAAAAACTGTCAAGTTTTTTTCCTCATAAAATTCTCTCATCTTCCAAGGTATACCATCAATTCCTGTATTGCACGCATGTAACCTGACAATCCAAAAGCGAAAATGGTGTTATGATTTGCTTCGGGTATGGCCAGAAAGCGCCTGAACCGGGAATTGTTAGCCCTGTACAATGTTTCCGCATCGGTAAATGGAATGATATGGTCATGCTCGGCGTGAATGATAAGTGTTGGCCCTGAATAGGACTGTATTTTATTCACGTTATTAAATCCATCTTCTTCGCTTATGCCAATAGCGGCCGTATCAACCCCCAGCAGTTCCATGAGGGGAATGGCATATGCAAAACCACTTTCGATCACCAGTCCGTCAATATCATCCCCGTAATGGTATGCAAGCTCAAGGGCCGAAGCGCTACCCAGGGAACGTCCCATCACCACCAGTGGACCTGTATATCCTTCTTCATCCATGAATTTTCGTACATGATCGAAAATAACATGACAATCCCTCATCATTGCCGTGATGGTGGGGTTCCCGTCCGACTTCCCATAGCCGCGGTAATCAACAGGCATGAAATTGATACTCATCTGGTTGTAAAGTACTGCTATATCATCGTAGTCGGCAGCGATCTCACCATTTCCATGGAAGAAGAGTATAAAAGGGCGGTCATGCCCCGCATGATACAACCGGCTGCCAATATTCACCGCCTCTTCAACCGGTATCAGGATCTCACTGTATTCTGCTTCTTCTCTTTTTATGGTTGATTCTGTCCTGGGATAGAACAGGAACGCCAGTATCTCGGGCCTGTCCATTTTACTGTAATCTATCTTCGTAATATCGATCATTGAGCATTATCCTCCATTAACTATAAAATAACTATAAAAAATATGGACATTATAATTATTATGGTATATACATTGATGTAGTACTATGATAGCCATTATGATGACACATTTCAAGCGCTAAAAGGACCGAATATCGTGGACATTAAGTCTCCCTTTTCAACAGTTGTCTTTGCCGGGGGCGGTAACAGGTGTCTCTGGCAGGTGGGTTTCTGGTCTGTTGCGGCACCGGAACTGAACATACAACCAGAAACAGTGGCAGGAGTGAGCGCCGGTGCCTCCATGGCATGCCTTATCTTCTCGGGACGTACAGATGAAGCCTACAACTATTTTAAGGAAAGAACAGCGAACAACAGTAAGAACGCGTATTTCTCGAATTTATTTCGCGGTAAACCGGTTTTCCCCCATGAAGAAATGTACAGGGACGGTTTGACCTTTGGTATTGATAACGAAACCCTTAAAAAAATACACGAAGGTCCTGATATCCGTATACTCATAAGCCATCCCCCCGCGTGGAGCGGCCCGAGACTGGCAACTTTCCTGGGAATTTCCGCATATTCCATTGAGAAGCAATTAAGAAACCCGGTACATCCTCTCCTTGCATCGAAACTGGGCTTCACGCCTGAAATAGTACGCGCCCGTGACTGCAAAACACCACAGGATCTCATCGATACCCTGCTTCAGTCATCGTGTACGCCGCCATTCACCCCACTGTGCTACAGGAACGGCAGGCCCGTACTTGACGGGGGACTTGTTGACAATGTTCCGCTAAGAGCCATTGAGAAGGAAAACGGGAACACACTTGTGCTTCTCACCCGTCAATATCCCGTGAAGAATATACCCAAAACAGGCAACAGGGTGTACGTGCATCCTTCTGATCCTGTTAAAATATCCAAGTGGGATTATACTGATCCTTCCGGCATGCAGGACGCATATGATCTTGGCAGAAAAGACGGTGAGTTGTTTGTGCAAAAGGTAAAGAATGAGAGTATCATCCCATCACTTCTTTAATTATTTTCACCACGTCGGCATGGGTATATGGCTTGGAAAGGATCCCGTCAAATCCATAGTCCCTGTAATTTGAGAGCACCTGGTTGTTGGCATACCCGCTGGAGACAATAGCCTTTACATTGGGCTGCATGAATCGAATTGATTTAATGATATCCGCGCCACCCGCGTGACCCGGTATGGTAAGATCGAGTATGACACAATCATACGGATTCCCGTTTTCAGCGGCACGTGCGAAAGTATCGAGTGCGTCTTCACCCGTTGAGGAAGTATCCACCTGGTACCCGATTGATTCAAGGATCCCCGAAAGAACGGTAAGTATGTCCTTCTCGTCATCCATTACCAGAACCCTGCCCTCATCGCTGTAAGCAGCCACTGAATACTCTTCCCGGGTTCCGGACTCGTCCCCTGAAGCCGGCAGGTAAAAAGTGAACTCGGTTCCTTCACCTTTCTCAGATCTTACCGTGATCCTTCCGCCATGATTTGTCACGATGGAATACGCAACCGACAGCCCCAGTCCGCTTCCCCTGTCCCGGGTGGTGTAATAAGGATCGAATATCCTGTCCTTCACCTCTTTCTCCATCCCGGGGCCCTCGTCCCTGATGGTGACCGCAACATATCCATCCTCGTTAGCGGGCAGCGTGGAGGGAGCATCTTCAACATTACGCGCCTCAATATACAAAGTCCCGGCATCCTGCATTGCCTGGCGGGCGTTGATCACAATATTTTGTATCACCTGGCTTACCTGTCCCTCGTCGGCGTTTATGTATTTCAGATCATCATCGATCCTGTACCTGCACTCAATACTCGAACCGCTGAGCACAAATGCCACTATATCTTTCAAGAGTGGACCCAGGGACATCACTTTTTTAACGGGCGCCCCGCCGCGTGAGAATGTAAGCAGCTGCTGGGTAAGGGTTTTTGCTCGTTCGGAAGCCTTCTCCGCGTCGGAAAGAATGTCATGTATTTTTTCATTATCGCTCACCATTCTGGCAAGGGAGATATTGCCCAGAATGGCGGTAAGAAGATTATTGAAGTCGTGGGCTATTCCCCCCGCGAATACACCAAGGGATTCGATCTTCGATGATTTTATAAGTTCCAGTTCCATCTTTTTTCGCGAAGTTACATCGCGTATGACAATGACAACACCTGCCAGCCCGATGTTGATCCCCCTGACAGGCGATGCAACCATTTCAACGTCAGGAGATCGCTCACCGTCGGTAACCAGTTTTACGTCTGAATAAGCAACCATCGTTTCTTTCTCAAACACGGGTGACAGTACATTCTCAATGGGCTTTCCGCTGTCATCTTTTACCAGCGAAAGGATGTCTGATATATTCTTTCCCTTCAGTTCATTCGTAGATCTTCGAAGGATCTCTGACGCCATGTTGTTGCACATCCCGATGTTTCCATTCAGATCAGTGGTGATCACCCCGTCCCCTATTGATCGAAGCGTGGTTTCCAGTTTCTCGGTTTCGTGAAACAGCCTGTTGTTTATATCCAGTATCTCATTGTGCGTGGTTTCAAGCTCTTCGGTCATCTCCTCGAGTTCTTCGTACTGGGCCTGTATTTTCTGGTACTGCTCCTGTATCTTTAACTCGGCCTCCTTGCGTTCGGTAATATCAACGCTGGACGCAATTATGGTTTTCTCTCCACCCCACTTGAAAACATCGGCAGACAAGAGACAATTACGAATAGCACCGTCTTTGCTTTTCAGGTGATATTCCTGGTTACGGCAACTCCCGTACCGCATCATGTGGTCAATGAACTGCCTTTGTTCGTCTTCCCTGGCAAAAATATCCAGCTCAAACACCGTTTTAGCGGTTGCCTCTTCCCTGGAATACCCGGACAGCTTTTCGGCAGCTTCATTGAAATCGATATATCTTCCATCGGCAAAGTTGTTCAACGTCATCGCCGCTGGATTGGTATGAAAAGCCTTGGAAAATTTTTCCTCGGAACTGGTAACCTGCTCCTCGTACATTTTTCTTTCGGTAATATCAAAGGCGGACCCAAGCATGCCGGGCTTTCCATCAATTATGGTTCTCGTTGCGGAAAAATCAACCCAGCGTGTTTCACCGCTTTTATGGATGATCTTGAACTCGTACCTGGAGGGTACATCCTCACCCTGCTGCCTTGCACGTCCACGTTCCCTGGTCAGTTCCCTGTGGTCGGGATGCACCATGAAAAAGAAGTCCTCACCCCTGACATCATCGAATGTATAACCGGTCACATCAACGAAGGCACTGTTCACGTAGGCAAACTGCTTGTCCTGTATAAGAAAGATGGCAGCGGTGGTGGCTTCGGAGACCGCCTTGAATTTTTCCTCGCTCTCCTGCAGGGCAAGTTCGGTCATTTTTCGTTCATGAATGTCGGTAAGTATACCGGTAAACTCCATGCCGGCGTCTTTCCCGGTTATGATACGGGTAAACGTTCGTACATACTTCGGTTCACCGGAAGAGGTAATGATGCGATACTCCAGCGGCTGGAACTGCCCCGAAACAATGTGCTCGAAACTTTTTAAAGCAGGGTCCAGGTCATCAGGGTATATAAAATCAGAAAAAGGACGTCCAACAATATCTTCGGCGTTGTAACCGGTTATATCCTTTATTACAGGGCTCACGTAGGTAAAGATCCCATCCGATGTCAAAGTAAACACTGCTTCCTGGAGATTCTCAACCAGTGCACGGTACTTGACCTCAGTCTTGTTGCGTTCATGTTCTGCCAGCAGCCGTTCCAAAAGGCCTTCAACATGGGTACGCATGGCCTTGAGGGCTACCATTTCCTGCTCAGATATTCTTATCTTTTCATGTGAAGCGACGTTCAGGGAACCAATTGTCTGCCCCCTGAGATTGACCGGGATGGCTACCGAAATGGTCAATCCCTCCTTTTTCCTGAAATCATCATCGGGAAGATCCGCGTGCACGTATTCACGGTACACAAGGTCTTCATTACTGAAAAGATAACGATACCTGGCATCCTTAGTATGTATCTCGGACTCCCTCACGAATTCTTCTGAGAGCCCCTTGTGAAACACCTGCCGGTACATTTTGTTGGCGGCATCAAAAACGTAGATTCCCCCCGAATCCATGCCTGATATGGTTATGGCGGTATCAAGAATGAGATTGAAAGCATCCCGGTATTCCTTTCGCTGCAAAAACGCCGCACCTGGATCTTCAAGCATTTGCATTATATCTGTGTATGTTCTACCGGTCTGGCGGTTCTGTATGATTATCAGTATGGAATTTTGATCACCGTTTTCGTTCTTGAAGATATCAGCAGACGTGGTAACAACCAGATCCCCCCTTGACGTGCGCAGGTCATCAATGTGCACATGTGACCTGCCCTCCAGGAGGGCTATTGCATCGTTAAAACGTTTACACCATGTTGAAGGTAGAAGGTTGGTTAAATTAGTACCGGCAATGCTGTTCTCGTTTGGCTGCACCAGGTCGCAGAACCAGCTGTTTGCATGAACAATATTTAACTGGCGGTCGACAACAACGAGAAAATCGCTGCGACCATTCAAGAATTCTTCTAAGGCATGAGAACTTATGGATATCCACCCTGGCATATAATCCTGCTATTATCCCTGTACTTAAATACCATATTGTTATACAACCATTATAGCGCATATAACATTCGTACTTAAATTATCGAAGAATAGACAACCTGTACAGAATATTTTTTTATTTCATATCCTGAAATATTTTTTCAGTAATCTAAACCAGAAGGGTTTATACGGGGGATACCGTAAAAACAGGTCGGGGAACCAGGGTTTCTTGAGTACGCTCTTGTAATTGGTAAACGTATCAAAACTTGCTTTTCCATGATAGCGTCCCATTCCGCTGTGCCCTACTCCCCCAAAGGGAAGATACGGGGTAACTATATGTGACAATGTCTCGTTAACGCATCCGCCACCGAAAGATACTTCGTTGACCACCTTTTTCCAGGTTTTTCTGCTTTTTGTAAAGACGTACAATGCCAGGGGCTTCGTGAGATCAGCAATTATCCCTATGGCCTCATCAAGCGTATCATATGTAAGGACGGGAAGGATGGGCCCAAATATCTCGTCTTTCATTGAAGGATGATCCCGGTCAACGTTATCAATAATGGTGGGAGCGAAATAAAGGCTTTCACGATCATGCTCCCCTCCCGTAACGATATTTCCTGTTTTACCCATCATTTCTACCAGCTTGTCAAACTGCCTTTCATTGACAATGCGGCAATAATCGGGACTTTCGGATGGACGGGGCCCGTAAAAGGATTCGAGCTCTTCCCTGAGCACCTGCATCAGCCTGTCTTTTATGTTCCTGTGAACCAGCAGGTAATCGGGAGCGATACACGTTTGCCCGGCATTCAGAAACTTGCCCCAGAGAATGCGCCTGGCAGTGATCTTGATATTGACATTTTCGTCCACGATGCATGGACTCTTCCCGCCAAGCTCAAGCGTGACCGGGGTCAGGTTCTTAGAAGCCGCCTCCATGATGGTCTTGCCAACGCCGATACTCCCGGTAAAGAAGATGTAATCAAATGGTTCGGACAATACCTGGTCGTACACCCCCGGGGTTTTCTGCACTACCGCAAGGTATTCGGGGGGAAAGTATTCTGCGATCATGTTATGCAGTACGCCGGCGGTGGCTGCCGCTGAGAATGAAGGCTTTATGACGGTACAATTACCGGCAGCCATCGAGCCGATCACGGGTGCTATCACCAGTTGTACCGGGTAATTCCAGGTGCCCAGCACCAGGGAAATACCGTATGGTTCGGGGTACAGGTAACTTTTCGAAAAGACATGCAAAAGCGGGGTTGGTACCTTTTTCGGTTTAGACCACTTCTTAAGATGTTTTACGATGTAATCTATCTCTTCAACGGTCACCCCGATCTCGGTGGTGATAGTTTCAAAGGGTGGTTTTTTGAAGTCTTCCATGAGGGCATCGATTATTTTTCCCTCGTATGCCACCAGTGCCTTTCTGAGCGTTTTAAGCTGCGTGATCCTGTATTTCGGGTCCCGCGTCTTTCCCGTTTCAAAAAAAACTTTCTGCTTTTCTCTAAGCGACCTTATATCTTCCATGTTGTCCCCCGGCCTGTTTTTCAGATTTTCAGCATTTCAAGTAATGTATACAGTATACTACTGAAACACCCCGCTGTTCAAGCAACGAATTTCCATGTACAGCATTATAACGAAAAACAATAAAACCGGCAGAAGCATGGAAGGGATAGAAAGCAGCGCAAAGAAACTCACCAGGAGATACAACACGGTAATAATGAGGGATACGATAAGTGCCCACCTCTTTCGATGAAACAGCTGTATGCTCACTACCACCATAAGGATCCAAAGGGGAATAATGACAAGCACTATGAAGATCATAAACAACCCGATCATTATACCCATCTCGCCGGCCCGAAACCCTTCATATGACATCTTGCCAAAGAAGAGGATGACACCTGTCATAAGCAGTACCTTCAGAACACCGGACAGTATGCCCATCATCTCCGGGAACGATCGGCTCGAAGTTGTATTCGTGTTTTTCAGATCTCAAGCACCTCCTCTTCTTCAAACTTTTTATGCCGGTCCATGGCACCGCTTTCAAACGCCTGTATCCACGTTTCGACCCGTTCCCGTCCGTACTCCTTTTTCCAGGCTTCCAGGATAATATCCACGGGTACGTCGGCGAAGGATCCATGGTATTCAAGGTACTCCATGTACCTGTTCTCATCAAGGGTATACCGGTAAAATATGGAGTCTTCCCGTCCGTCAAACTCGAGTGGTTTTACCCTGTGGATACGGCAAAGCTTACTGTTGAAAGCGGGAGTTGCCTTCACCCATTTTCCTTCCAGGTAGAACTCGGTGAATCCATGGTACACGAACCTGTCCGAACCCAGCATCTCGATCAGTTCACGTGTGGCTATGTGATTTTTCACGGTGGCAAATCCAACACGGGAAGGTATTCCCGCCGCACGTCCAAGCGAACATAACAGCGATGCCTTGGAGACGCAATACCCCCTCCCCCGGCTGAGCACGAAAGCGCCTGTATAATGCACCGGTTTATAGAATGGCGAGTACGGGTCATATCGTACCGGGTCGCGTACGGCGTAGTACAGTTTTACCGCTTTCTGAACGTCATCTTTTTCATCACCAACCGCCTTTCGGGCATACGCAATGACGCGGGGATTGTCCGAGTCTATGGTCTGTGATGGTTCAAGGTAACAGTTTTCAACATCCATGGCATTCCTCCAAACAGCATTGAAATGGTATTTATTTGTCCGGTCAAGACAAAATATGAACAATTTTCTATTGACACCATAAGTCGCCATATTAGAACCTTTAGTTGCACTACGCATAATTTTACTAATACTAAAGAGGTTTTCCATGCCCAAAAGAGATGATATCCATAAAATTCTTATCATAGGTTCCGGTCCCATTATTATTGGACAGGCATGCGAGTTCGACTACTCCGGCACCCAGGCCTGCAAGGCGTTGAAACAGCTTGGATACCAGATAGTACTGGTCAACTCCAACCCTGCCACCATCATGACCGACCCGGGCATGGCAGATGCCACGTACATTGAACCGCTGAACCTTGAATCGCTTGAACTGATAATAGAAAAGGAACGGCCCGACGCCCTGCTCCCCAACCTTGGAGGACAAACGGGGCTTAACCTCTCATCTGAATTGAACAAGCACGGGGTGCTTGATAAATACGGGGTACAGATTATCGGGATACAGGCGGACGCCATCGAGCGGGGTGAAGACAGGATCGCCTTCAAGGACACCATGAACCGGCTCGGGGTTCCCATGCCCATAAGCGAACCCGCGTACAACCTGGAAAAAGCGGAAGCGATTGCCCTGTCTATCGGTTTTCCGCTGGTTATCCGTCCTGCATACACCATGGGAGGTACGGGCGGAGGACTTGTGTACAACATGGAAGAGTTCCGCATCGTGGCAACACGGGGACTTGCGGCCAGCATGGTGGGCCAGGTACTTATTGAAGAGTCGGTGCTTGGATGGGAAGAGCTGGAACTTGAGGTGGTGCGGGACGTCAACAATAAGATGATCACCGTCTGTTTCATCGAGAACGTTGACCCCATGGGCATACACACCGGTGACTCCTTCTGCGTCGCACCAATGCTGACCATAGACGAAACCGTGCAGAAGAGACTGCAGGACTACTCGTACGCCATCGTGGAATCCATCGAGGTGATTGGCGGTACCAACGTACAGTTCGCACACGACCCGAAGACGGGGCGCATCGTGGTGATCGAGATAAACCCCAGGACTTCCCGTTCATCTGCACTGGCATCAAAGGCCACGGGCTTCCCGATTGCACTTATCTCTTCAATGCTGGCCTGCGGGCTCACCCTTGAAGAGATACCCTACTGGCGTGACGGTACCCTTGACAGGTACACACCGTCGGGTGACTACGTGGTGGTGAAATTTCCCCGCTGGGGTTTCGAGAAGTTCGACAAGGTAGAGGACAAGCTGGGAACCCAGATGCGATCGGTGGGTGAAGCCATGAGTATCGGCAAGAGCTACAAGGAGGCCTTTCTCAAGGCCATTCGTTCCATGGAAACCGGCCGCTTTGGTCCCGGGTTCGGCAGGGACTTCTACAAAAAGAGCCTTGATGAACTGCTGGTACTGTTAAGCTACCCTACCAGCGAACGCCAGTTTATCATGTACGAAGCGCTGCGCAAGGGGGCCTCTGTTGAACTGCTGCATGAACGCACACAGATCAAGTCATGGTTCATTCAGCAGATGAAAGAGCTTGTAGAAGTTGAAGAAGAGCTTTTGAAATATAAAGGCGGCGTCATACCTGACAAACTGCTCACACGGGCAAAGAAGGACGGGTTCTCTGACCAGTACCTTGCCCGCATTCTTGACACAAAAGAAACCGACATCAGAAAGCAACGAGTATCCCTGGGTCTTGAAGAGCACTGGGACAGCATTCCCGTCAGCGGCGTTGAAGACGCGGCATACTACTATTCATCGTACAGCACCGATGATACCGTACCCGTTTCATCCAACAAAAAGATCATGGTGCTTGGGGGCGGCCCCAACCGCATTGGACAGGGGATCGAGTTTGACTACTGCTGCGTACATGCGGCTTTCACCCTGAAAGACATGGGTTACGAGTCCATCATGGTGAACTGCAACCCCGAGACAGTATCAACCGACTACGACACGTCAAACAAGCTCTACTTCGAGCCGCTCACGGTTGAAGACGTGCTGAGCATTTACCGCAAGGAAAAACCTGACGGGGTAATAGTGCAATACGGCGGACAGACACCGCTGAACATCGCCCGCCCCCTGATGAAAGCCGGGGTAAAGATCGTGGGTACTTCGCCTGAATCAATTGATATCGCGGAGGACAGGGACCTGTTCAAAAAGATCATGGAACGGCTGAACATTCCAGTGCCGGATGCTGACATGGCCAGCACCCTTGAGGAAGCCCTTGAGATCGGCGACCGCATTGGTTATCCCCTTATCGTGCGCCCCTCATACGTGCTGGGCGGACGTGCCATGGAGGTTGTGCATCACCGTGAAATGCTGAAACGGTACATGGACGCGGCGGTTGAGGTATCACCGGAACGGCCTATTCTCATAGACAAGTTCCTCGAGAATGCCATAGAGGCAGAGGCGGACGCCATCTGTGACGGCACCGATGCCTTCGTACCGGCCGTGATGGAACACATTGAGCTTGCGGGAGTGCACTCCGGGGACTCGGCGTGTGTGATACCGCCGGTGAATATTTCCGAGGATCACATCGAACGGATCGATGAATACACCCGCAAGATCGCCATTGAGCTTGAAGTTGTTGGTCTCATGAATATACAGTATGCCATCTCCGGTGACACCGTATACGTGCTTGAAGCCAATCCACGTGCATCGCGGACGGTACCACTGGTTTCCAAGGTATGCAACATCTCCATGGCAAAGCTTGCCACCAGGGTGATGCTGGGCACGAAGCTTGAAGAACTGGGACTGAAACGGAAGCCCATTAAGCATTTCGGCGTGAAAGAATCGGTATTCCCATTCAACATGTTCCCCGAGGTTGACCCTGTTCTGGGGCCGGAGATGCGTTCTACAGGTGAAGTGCTTGGCCTGGCTGACAATTTCGGCCTTGCGTTCTACAAGTCACAGCGGGCAGCCAACCAGGTACTTCCCATGGAAGGAACCGCCCTCGTTACAGTCAACCGCAAGGACAGGGAAGAGGCCCTCGAGGTGGCCCGTGGCCTGAAGACCCTTGGATTTAACATCATGGCAACGGAGGGCACTGCCCGTTTCTTCAGGGAAAATGGTATACAGAGCGAAGAAGTGCTGAAGGTGTACCAGGGACGGCCGAATATTATCGACCGCATCAAGAACGGGGACATACAGGTGATCATAAATTCTCCCGCGGGACAGCAGAGTGAGCACGATGACTCCTATATCCGTAAGTCGGCCATCGGCTACCGTATTCCCTATATCACCACCATGTCGGCCGCCATGGCCACGGTAAAAGGCATCGAGGCCAAGAAGAAAGGTCAGCTGCAGGTCAAGTCCGTGCAGGACTATCATAGTGAAATTTCTTGATTTGCCCGTTGAGGCCACTGATGTCATAAGCATATAGCGAGGAAGAAGCCGGTCTACGGTCGAAACTCGACTCCTCCACTTCGTGGAACTCGTCTCCAACAGACGAACTTATGAGGTATCCGCCGCAGGCGGACACCTCTGCACGACACTTATTCGACGAGGGAACCTGCGAAGCAGGTCGTGAAGAGTTTGGCGCGAAGCCCCCGCGGCGTCTGAGCGGCGGCACAGGGGATCGTTAAG
>CAYFSO010000074.1:0-15183 GCA_964345775.1 uncultured Leptospiraceae bacterium
GCGCTAATAAGGCGGAGTAGCTCAGTAGGTTAGAGCACACGGCTCATATCCGTGGAGTGGGGGGTTCGAGTCCCTCCTCCGCTACGTAAAAAATATTACTTTCTCAAAAGGATGCATACGTACGCATCCTTTTTTCATGCAGTACGGACACAGACCATGAGACATTTTCATCTCGCTGTAATTATCCATAAATAATTCCAGCGAGATCCTTTTGTTATTGTGAAACAATATCGAATATCCATTGCAGCCTGCCCTTTTTCAGGTCAATAGCAGATTCAGGACATATTTCCATGCAGCAATAACATCGAATACATTTTTTGTAATCGTAATCTGGAACCTGCTCACCTTCTGAAGCTTTGGATATTGCACCAGCCGGACATATTGAAATGCACTGGTAACAGAGTGTACATTTATCAGGTGACGGGACCGGTCGTTGCACGAAAAGACTTCTCATCACAGGTGAAGTGAAAGGCCACCTCATCATATCAGAGCTAAGGCTTGACCTGGTGGGAACAAAATCTTCTACCCTGAGTGAATCAACCGGGTCGCCATGAATGGCTATACCTTCATCAAATCCCTTTCCCAGGCCTCTCTCGTTGGCCATGTGAATTGTATGTACCCTGCCGATGTCAATTTTTGCCAGTTTTGCCAGTACGTAATCAACTGCCACAGCATCAATACCTGCAGCTATCACGTTCATTTCCCTTGGAGAACCACTGGGGCCGGGACCTTCCCCCTCCAGCGCCGTAATGGCGTCCACGAAATGGATCATGGTCTTATCCAGGCAGTTTAGATATGTATCGTAGAGATCCAGCAGTATTGTTGCGAATTCCTCCCTGGTCCTGGCACGGAGATGCCACTGAGACTTCCCCAGTCCATGTATTGTTCCGAAAAGATTTTTCACTGCTGCGGTGATATACGTAATTCCGTGGGTCTTGAATTTGGGCAGATTTAGAATGATATCGGCATTTACCGCATCCCGGGCCAGTTCGAACCGCTTAAAGCGCTTTGCATGATCATTGTATACTACTTCCACATTGGATGTATCCGCTACTTCAATTTTCTCATGCTCCACGATGATATCATAGCCGGTTTTTCTCAATACCCGCTCAAGTGAGTGAACCGCTGGAGATTCCACGAGTACCGGTTCACCCCCATTTTCTTTTACCAGCTGAACGGCGGCATGGAAAAACTCGGGATGAGTAACGACCGCCTTTTCGGGAGATGTATCCCGCAACAGGTTTGGCTTGACAGCAACCCTGGCGTTTCTCATTCGGGAAACGTCAAAATTAATCGTGTCCAGGGCCCTGTAAAATACATCTTTTATAGCATCACGCGTATAGACGCTGCCTCCATATACTGCCACATGTGCCTTTTCCGAGATACTCATTGTTGCTCCCTGATCATCTGTATGTCTTCACCTTCAGCTACCAGGTATATCCTGTTATCTTTACCCACGGTATTGACAAAGGTGGCAAGAACTGCAACCTGTTGTCCATTCTTAACACCTGCCGGGAAATTCTTCGAATAGACTTCCGCTATGCCGTCGAACCTGTGGCCGGAAGAATAGTTCACCATCAGGTTACAGGTGGCATGATCCTTCTTTTTTTTCAGATTAGCTATCTTTCCTTTCCATCGCACCTTTATTCCCTGGTATAGATATGGTTTTTCGTTAACACTGTTGAAGTCATATTCTGACACTGGCCTGTCTTCAACATCAAGTATAAAATTTCTTAGAAATTCTATGCGGTCTTTCACCCTGTGATGTACATTACTTGCGTTAATTTTATTGAGTATGAGCATGGCACGGTTGTATTTTTCTTCCTTGATGAGACTTTTTGCCCTGTTGAAATCATGCTTGAGTGATTCACTTGAATAATAAAATTCGGGAGTCTTTTCTTTGCTGTATTTTTCTATCACATCGTAATGGGCACCATCAAGTGTAACCATTTCCATCATATTCCTGTTTTCACCGGACAAGCTGTTTTCGCCATTGCCATGATAGGTATGTATATGGCTGTTTATGTATTCAACTATCGAATTCCAGTACATAATAGCAGGGATAACAGGTATGGAAAGTAGAAAAAGGATTATTACGGTTAAGAACAGCCCTGTAGGTCTTTTTGCCGCACGTGGATGCGGTCTTCTCTTTACCTGTAACGGGCCGGGACCACTTACCGGGACAAAATCCTTCAAACGTGCTTTTCGTTGAAAGTCCTGGAAATTATCGGACTCGCTTATTCTTTTGAATGACCTCTTGAGTGTTTTGTCACCGGGGAACCTGTCAAGAAGGGCGACATATCTCTGCAGGGCAGAATCCCTGTCTGCTGCAGATTTTAAGACCAGGAACGCTTCAAGATACAGCACGGGAAGGTAGTCAGGATGAGAGATCTTTACCCTGCGTATTATGGACTCGGCTTTCCCGATCATATCTGCGTGAAGATAACTGAGGGCAAGCAGAAATGACGCATACGTGCTGCCGGATTGCAGTGACCGGCTCTCAAGTATTACAATTGCGTCCCTGTAACGGCCATTCCGGTATGCCGTATATGCCTGTTTAACGAGTGAATATTCCCCTGCACCCACACTACGTTACTGGTCTTCCCTTTTTTTTGTAAACAGCGCCGTTACCTGGTCAATAACCGGGATGTTATCATCCCTTGCCTTTCCCAGGAAGAAACCCAGCGCCACCAGCAGTATGATCACAAGGGTCTTGAGTATTCCAAAAGTAAACAGAAGAACACCAAGAATAAAACCTGATAACGCACCAAGGGTTTTCCCCGGGTTCAGATTGATCCACCCCTGAACTGTTTGAATAAAACTCATCTATTTCTTTATCCTTTCAACATATTCCCCGGTTCGGGTATCTATCTTGAGAATATCCCCTTCGTTGATGAACAATGGTGCTTGAACGGTATATCCTGTTTCAACGGTTACGTTCTTCATAACGTTTGTAGCCGTATCTCCTTTGACACCGGGTTCTGCATAGGTTACGTCAAGTTGAACAAAAATTGGCGGTTCAATAGACATCGGATCTCCTTCGTACATGGAAATCTCTACAACGTCACCTTCGCGTATATAGTTAAGAATATTTCCGGCCATGTCGCGATCAACTGATACCTGCTCAAAGTTCTCTGTATCCATGAACACCAGACCTTCTCCTTCGTCGTACAAATATTGCATGGGTCTTTTTTCCACCCGCACATCTTCTACCTTTTCTCCGCCCCTGAAGGTCTTATCAATAATAGAACCCTTGGTAAGAGACTTCAGTTTAGTTCGCACAAATGCGGCACCCCTTGCGGGTTTTACATGCTGGTATTCCAGAACTGATAACAGGTCACCATCCAGCTTTATGACGGTTCCCTTTTTAAATTCGTTGCTCGAGATCATTGGTAACTCCTTGCCTAGACTATTAATATATCTTTTGCTGAACCGGTCATCACCTCGGCCCCTTTTGAACCTGCGCGCACCATATCCTCGATGCGGACACCACCCTTCCCGGGCAGGTATATGCCCGGTTCAACGGTAATGACGGTATTTTTTTTTAATCTCACAGATCCGCCGGATTTTACCGCAGGCAGCTCGTGGACTTCCATTCCTACTCCATGACCAAGGGAATGTCCAAAATAATCACCGTACCCCCCGGCGATAATCACATCCCGTGCCCTGGAGTCAAGTGTACCTGTGCTGACACCCGGACGGACAGATCGTATTGCGGTTTCCTGGGCGCGACGTACAATATTGTATATCTCTCTGAATTCGTCGGTTATGCTATGTACAAAGACTGTTCTTGTCAAGTCTGAATTGTACCCCCTGTAAGTACACCCCATGTCAATGAGTAGAATATCACCACTTTCAATTTTTTTCAATTCACTGGTCTTATAATGGGGACGGGAAGATCCGGCACCTGAAGCCACGATTGGATCAAATGAACTGCCGCTGCACCCGTTTGTTTTGTAGAAGTACTCGATCTCCACCGCGATGTCCCACTCAAATATTCCGGGTTTGATCATGCCAATAATATGTGAAAGGCATTGATCAGTTATGGAAACGGCTTCATCCAGTATGCTGATCTCATCGTCATCTTTCACCATTCGCAGATCATTGACAACATCTCCACCCCTTCTGAGCTTTATCCCTTTAAGGGCATCCTTGAACTGGAAATACTGCCCCAGTACCATTGAATGCTCTTCGAGGTACAACTCCCTGAGTTTTTCACCGGACAACAGTTCCTTCAGGGTACCGGTTATCTCACCATCCTGCAAAATGAAATTGACCCCGGACGGAAGTATTGAGCAGGCATATTCCTCGTAGCGGGCATCTGAAATGAAATATACTGAATTGAAGGTTACCAGCATAATAGCATGGGATCCATCAAAACCTGTCAGGTACTGAATATTGGGGAGGGAATTGACCATGTATGGCAGGGTTCCGTCGTCCATTAGTTTCTTGCGCAAACGCTTGATCCGCTTCATTGGCAAAACCTTTACCTGTTATGCTGCACATGACGAATGAGTCCGTCAATTGCAAGTATATAAGAGTACCATCCAAATCCCGCCACCTGGCCAACACATGCTGGTGCCACCAGTGATGTTTTTCTGAATTCTTCACGTGCATGAACATTTGAGATGTGCACCTCAACAGCAGGAAGCCGGGTCGCAAGGATTGCATCGTATATGGCTATTGATGTATGTGTATACGCTGCCGGATTGATCACCATACCATCAAGATCAGCATGTTCATGGATTATATCAATTATGGAACCTTCTGAATTGGATTGATGGATAGAGACTTCAACTCCCTTCTCTTTGGCATAAGTTTGTATTTGATCATTTATTTCTTCAATAGTAGCCGATCCGTATATACCCGGTTCCCTTGTACCGAGCATATTGATGTTTGGCCCGTGTATTACAAGAATGCTCACGTTTTTACCCATCCTGTCCCCCGGTTTTGTTACTCTTCAGTCTTATCATACCCGTAGTGATCATAAAGATTTTTCGCTTTTATCTTTACCAGTGCATTCATCGAATCAGATTGCAGTTCGGACAATAATTTCTTTGATCGTTCCACTTTTCCCCATTCATTAAGCATAATGGCCAGTAAAAGACGTGACTGAACAACGTAACTGTTTTCAGCATTTTTCTTTTCGGCCACGTCTTCAAGATATCGATAGGCTCTTGACGCATTATCATACACATGCAGGCTGAGGAAACCAAGATAATAGGTACTCTCTTCCCAGTATTGACTCTGGTCCTGTGCTACCTTGTAATAAAAATAATACGCGGTTTTGTACATGGACCGTTTGAGATAAAGCCGTGCATAGTAGTAATTTATTATGGTTGTATTGCCACTGTAATTGCTCAACAGGCGGGCATATTTCTTCACATTGTCAAGGTCATCACGTAAATAATAGAATTCAAGACATCGACGCAATACCTGCTCGGCATAGGATGATCTCAGTATTTGATCCATGTGTTCCTGTAGCAGATCCATTGCCTTCTCTTGCCGGTTCTTTCCAAAATATACCAGTATTATTATGGCATTTCTCTTTAGCTGGTACTCTTTTTCCTTCACACCTTCTACAAGTTCTATTGCCTCGTCATACTTTTCCTGGCGCAGGTACAGGTCGGCAAGCTCCATTCTTGTCTGAAGGATCCTTTGGGAACCAGGCATATCCAGGATCAACCTGGAAAAATACTCCATCGCGCTTTCATATGATTTCATTTCCTTGTAGTAAGAAGCAAGCTTAAACAAGACAGAGGCGTACACTTCACCCTCCCCCCTGGTCATGTTTATTATATCCACAACCGTTCCTGTATCATCGTATTTCAGTGCAGCATCTGCTACCATGAGCAGGTCATCGCTTCTAAAGTCAGGAAGTGGTATCTGCATGAATATTGAATATGCTGTCTTGTACGCCTTGAGACTGTAATAACTCTTTGCAAGCAATATTTTCAATTGTTTACCGGTATGATCAGGTTCATTTATTATATCATCATTTTCAAGCCGGTTTATAACGGTACGAAAGCTGCCTGCATTATAACTGGCGATCATGTAGTATAACAGTACCGGCCGTTCCCGCTCCCTCCCCGGTGTTTCCAGGTATTTTTTGTAATAATATGCCGCTGCAGAATATTTTCCACTGCTGAATTTATCATCGCCCCTTTCTATGAATATTTTACCCGCATACCTTGATGAGGGGAACCGCGACACGATGAAATCCCTGTACTTTTCTGCGCTTCTTTGCTTTTCCTTAATAACAACAGCGAAATCGTATAGAAATGATGGGAAATCATCCTTACCATAATAGTACTTCATGAGGAATTGCACCAGCTCTTCTGATCTTTTATAGTTGCCGTTTTTATAGTGCGCTTTTACCATGAGCTGGTAGGCTTCGTACTTGTAGGATGGTTTTTTCGATTTAACATACTCCTGTGACAATTCAATGGTCTTTTTAAATTCATTTTTTTCAAAATAAGCCTTGGCCAGGAAGAAATTTGATTCGTTCAGGTATTCTGAGAAAGGATTGAGTTCGCGGATCTTCTCAAAACCGGCCAGTGCTTTCTCCACTTTCCCCTGCTTCATGTATACCCGGGCAAGCAAAAACTGTATCCTGTCAATATCCTCGTCGTAGGTATACTGGGAAAACAGGTGCTCCAGGATCCTTTCGGCATCCTCAAGCCTTTTCACATCAAGATAAACTTTTGCGAGAAGCAGCATGGTATCTTTCTGCGTATCCGGATCATCAACCGAAATTGAGTCTTCAAGGTAGGGGATTGCTTTTTCCGGATCGGATTCAAGATATAGATCACTCAGCACCATCGATGCCCGGCTTTTAAGCTCCATGTTTGTTGTTTCTTTTCTGACTTCTTCCAGCAGGTCAAGGCCCTCGTCTTCACGCCTGGTACCAACAAGCATTTTTCCAAGGTGGTACTTGGCATTGTAATACCAATTTGAATCCTGGCCAATAAGTATAAACGATTCCAGGAAAAACCGTGCCGTTGCCGTTTCATTCAATTCAAGGTACGAAAGAGCCTTGTAATACTGCGCATCATAAAAAGGTGACTCCTTGACCAGGGAATCTGGTATTGAACGGAATATGCGGAGTGCTTTTCCATGGTTGTTCTTCAACTGGTAGGATCTTCCAACGATGAGCCTCGCCCGAGATGCTGTTCTGATATTGTCAAGAGAATACATGAGTGGCTCGAGAAGCTCCACCGCCTGGTCAAATTTCCTGTTCTGGAACATGGCCTCACCGATCTTCACGATCCGGCTGCTGTCCTTCTTCTTGCCTTCTTTTTTGGCAACTGCTTTCTTCCACTCTATGATAGCCTCGTCATACCGCTCCTGGATATAGTATATCTCCCCTATCCGGTCATATGATTCAACTATCAGCCTGTTGTTAGACGTCCTGGCTATAAATCTCCGGTATTCCTCGATGGCTTTTATGTATTCCTTCATATGGAAATAGGATTCTGCAATCCAGTAACGAGCCTCGGAACATATCTCGGTGGTGGTACAGATGAGCAGGAACCTGTTGAACTCGAAAATGGCAGACTTGTAATTCTTCTGGTGAAATATTGACCGTGCCAGGTAAAACCAGGCCCGGTCCCTGTACGCATCGTCCGCGTCAACTACCTTACGGAATATCAATTCGGAGGATCCATAGTTGCCCGATTTGAATGCTTCCATTCCCTGTTCAAACAACTGTTGTGAACTGGAATTTGCAAGCAGGGGGCTGCAGAGAAGCAGTCCCATAATACATGTTATTATACCTTTCTTCAGCATTCCTTTTTACCAATGCAGTAATCTCTCACAAGCCCAATTGAAAACATGGCTGAATATTCCCGGTTTCTCCAACGATCTCCACCGAAATTCATTGTAAAGGTTTCGACCCCTTCACCGGTGGACAGTCCAAAACATACCATTCCAACTGGTTTCGCAGGAGTCCCACCTCCCGGCCCCGCTACTCCCGTTGTAGAAACCGCCACATCCGCACCGAGTTTCACCCTGGCTCCTTCTGCCATTTCTCCTGCTACTGTTTCGCTCACGGCACCATGTTCCCTGAGTGAGCTACCGGAAACATCAAGTAAGTTCATCTTGGCCTCGTTACTATAGGCCACGATTGATCCGTTGAATACGTCCGATGAACCCGGAATGTCAGTCACTTTACCCGCTATGAGTCCTCCTGTACAAGACTCAGCCGTGGCCATTTTAAAACCACACGAATTCAGCCTGTAAAGTAACTCTTTCTCCAGCGAATCATAGCCATGAACAAGCAGGCTGTTCCCGAACTCTCTTTTCATTTGACCCAGGATAGTATCACCAGGCAGTTGTCTATCGTCATCAGCATAAAAGACTACCCTGTTTATCCCCGGCCTGGTAGTGATTGTCCAGCTAACCCTGTCAAAAGGTATTTCGAGAGAGGCTATTCTCCTGTTGACTTCAGCCTCCCGAGTCAGCACAATCCTGAACTCATATGAATCACGGGCTGCCGTCTTAAAAACGAACTGTATATATTGAAACACGCTCTGTTCGAACATGTGTTTCATCTCCACGGGCACACCCGGCATGGATATTAGTGTTTTGTTTTGATGCTGTAACGCGAATCCGGGGGCCAGCCCCACTTTATTTTCAAACACTACCGCGTCACGGGGAACGGTGACCATCTTCATATCACCATCCAGGATATCTCTTCCCGTACCGTGAAAATATTTCTCCATTCTTGTTAGAGCATTTTCGTTCACTATTGTTTCAATATCCCATATTGCACCCAGCACTTCAACTGTGCGGTCATCTTCCGTTGGGCCGAGCCCGCCTGTCATTATCACAAGTTCAGCTGCATTCAAGGCTTCATTGATAACCCTGGTGATCATATCTGGATCATCACCAACGGTAAAATGGGCTATCACATTACAGCCTGACGAAAACAGCCTGTTGCTGAGATAATAATTATTGTATTCCTGTACATTCCCATGTACAAGCTCGCTTCCGGTTGCCACAAGGGCTGTGCGTATCATATGCGTCTACCAGGATGAAAGGTTTTTTCGGCATTATACAGGAGTACACATGTAAAATACAACCTAAAATTTGATGATACATTACATGCGTTCAGGGGCGGCAACACCCAGTATATGCAACCCGTTCCTCATTACGATATGGACTGCATCACAGAGTGCCAGGTAGGTCTGGGTTGCCTTCATGTCATCAGAGAGTACCCTGTGTTCTGTATAAAACTTGTGATATGCCTGTGCCAGTCGCATAAGATACGTGGTCATACGATGAGGTTCATAACTTATTGCCGCATCCCGTATTTCCTCAGGGAAGCGGGCAAGCAATTTCATAAGCGCCATGGACTCCGGGTTATCTACCAGCTCAAGTACAGCTTCTTCGTGGTTATATGTTATTCCACGGTTCTCAGCTTCCCTGAATATTGAACATATCCTGGCATGTGCATACTGGAGGTAAAATACTGGATTTTCGGAGCTCTGCCGCTTTGCGAGATCCAGGTCAAAATCAAGATGGCTTTCCATTGACCGCATCACGAAGAAGTACCGTGCCACGTCAACTCCCACTTCTTCGATAAGGTCCTCCATGGTGGAAAACTTGCCAAGCCGCTTGGACATTTTTACGGCTTCTCCTTCCATCATGAGGTTTACCTGCTGCGCTATGAGTATGCGGAATTTATTTTCATCGTATCCCATTGCCTGCATGGCACCTACCAGGCGGGATATATAACCGTGATGATCTGGTCCCCATATGTCAATTATGAGATCATACCCCCTGTTGATCTTGGTAAGATGATAGGCGATATCTGCCATAAGATACGTGGGCCTTCCATCATCACGTACAACAACCCTGTCCTTGTCATCACCGAAATCAGTTGCGCGGAAAACCTTCTTGCCCTCTTCTTCGTATATAACACCAAGGGATTCAAGATAGGAAAGTGTTTCTTCAACCTTCCCCTCCAGGTGAAGGTTCTTCTCGTGGAACCATGTCTGGTACTCTACATTGAATTCTGCCAGGTCACGTTTCTGGCCTGATACGTTGTATTCAACCGCAAGATCTGCACAGAGTTGTATTTTGTCATCCTCGTTCTCAATTGCGGGCAGTTCGTCCTCGTGCTCCTTTTCGATCCATGCGGCAATATCCCTTATATATTCACCATGATACCCGTTTTCAGGGAATGCCACATCTTCCCCTTTCAACTGTCGGTATCGTGCCAGTACAGATTGTCCCAGCAGGTATACCTGGTTACCGTAATCGTTCACGTAAAATTCCCTGTGTACAGTATCACCGCTTGCCTCAAGAAGGTTTGCAAGGGTATCACCAACTGCGGCTGCACGTGCTGAGACCACGTTCATGGGTCCCGTTGGATTGGCTGAAACGAATTCAATATTTATTGAACGGGGTTCTTCGCGTGTATTTTTCCCGTAATTATCCTTTTCGTTAATAATAGTCCTAAGGTTGTTGAAAAGATGATCAATAGTGATAAAAATATTCACGAACCCCGGTTTTACCACTTCAATGTCACCAATTATGCCCGTTCCCTCAATGTGTGATTTTAACATGTTGCCGATCTCGACAGGAGACTTACGCAATATTTTTGCCAGCTCCATTGCCACGGGAGTTGCGTAATCCCCGAATTTCTCTTCCCTGGGATATTCAATCTTTACTTCCGGAAATGAAGACGTGTGGGTCCCGGTAAGGGCAGCCATTTTCTGCAAGGCCTCTTGTACAATATCACGAACAGTATCTTTCAATATCAAAACGTCACCTCGGTATTTTTCGTATTTGTAAGGAAAGGGTTCCATTAAATTATGCCTCATCTCGAACAATCTTCAAACTATTTGTCAATTACTTAATACGCCTCCCGTTATGCACATAATAATAAAATACTTGAAAATATTGGTATCACGTGGGAGAAAAGAGTGTCGCATTATTCATTAAATACATTTCATCTTCTTCATGAGGTTCGCCATGAAATTTGAAAAGAACCACCTAATAGGGCTTGTTATTGCCCTGCTCTTTTTCCTTGTAGTAAGCTTCCTGTACAGCCAGACTCGACTATTTGACGGACTTGAGTCGGGATCGATCGACTTCAGGTTTTACCTTCGCGACCCTTCCCAGAAAACGGAAAAACTCCAGGAGGGTGTCCGCGTTGGCGGTAAAAACCCGAGGGCAAGAGATGATATCATAATTCTTGGTATTGATGAAAGTACCATCAGGAGTTTTTCCAAAAATGGTATCAGCTGGCCTTTCCCGTGGGACATCCACGCCATGTTTACCCGTCATGTAGCGTCAGGGAATCCCAAGTCAATATTTTTTGATATCATGTTTTTAGATCACAAGGAGCACGAAGAGGAGTTAGCCGATGCCGTCAGGGATGCCGGCATGGTGTTCCTGGATTTCCCCTTCGAGACTGAAGAAGTTCATGTGAAATATTCTGATATTGATGAAAGGATGGAAATCCTTGACAGGTACAAATTCCCCGTGGACCCGGATGACAAGGAGCTGCCATGGGTAGAAGAAGCGGTTCCCCCCACTCCCATGCTGGCCCGTGCGGCAGAAGGGATCGGATATGCAAACATCAAGCCCGATGTTACCGACAAGGTAAACAGGGAAGTCCCCATGTTGATCAAGTACCGCGGGTTCTACTATCCTTCAATAGACCTCGTAATTGTAATGCATTATTACGGCATAACAAAGGATGATGTTGAGATCCGGATGGGAAAATACATCAAGCTAAAAAATATTCCACCGGAAAAGATGGCCAAACCGAACCCGGAAAACTCGGTTACCATACCCATTGACAATGAAGGATTTATGGATATCAATTTTGCAGGTGGACCGGGAAGTTTTCAGGATTACCCGTATTACCTGTTTGCCAGGGAGGGCAAATTTAAACACAAATCACTTGAGAACAAGATATGCCTGGTGGCAGCATATTCATCCACGGGTATCTCCTCTGATATTCATCCATCCCCTTACGGCCAGTTGTTCGGGATAGAGCACCACGCCAATGCCCTGAACACCGTATTGAACCAGGACTTCATCATCAAGTTAACGCCATTGCAGAATATCATCATCCTGCTTGTACTGGCACTTCTCATGGGGCTCATTCTTCCACGTTTCTCAATAATCGTATCGGTGGTATTTGCCCTGGCTCTTGGACTGGTATATGTTATCGGGGCCTACGTTCTCTTTGATATATTGAATTTTATAAGCGTGTTTGCCACACCAATTATACAGATAGGCGGTACATTTTCCTTTATTATCGTCTACAGGGTGTTGACCGAGCAGCAGGAGAAACGGTATATCCGCCAGACCTTCTCGAAGTTCGTTTCAAAGTCGGTTGTTGACGAGCTTCTCAGGGATCCAAAGATGCTTCAGCTTGGTGGCCAGAAAAAGATACTTACAGTAATCTTCTCTGATATCAGGAGTTTTACCTCGATTTCCGAGAAAATGACCCCCGAAGAGCTTGTAGAACATCTTAACGAGTACCTTCAGGCCATGACCGACCTCGTCATAGAATACAACGGCACACTTGACAAGTACGTTGGGGACGAGATCATGGCTTTCTGGGGTGCCCCCCTGCCGCAGGATGATCATGCCTTACGAGCATGCAAGTGCTCTGTAGAGATGATGAAGGTCCTTGCCAGGCTGAATAAAGAATGGGAAGAACAGGGCAAACCCGCACTTAACATTGGTATTGGTATCAACACTGGTGAAATGGTTGTTGGTAACATGGGTTCTTCTTCCCGCATGGACTACACCCTGATGGGGGATAATGTCAACCTGGGTGCACGGCTGGAAGGAACTAACAAGGAGTATGGCACCCATATTATAATCAGTGAATTTACATACGAACATGTGAAAGACCATATTATTGCCAGGGAGCTTGACCTTGTTCAAGTAAAAGGCAAGGAACGTCCTGTAAAGATCTACGAATTAATTGACATTAAACAGGGATAAACGTTTTTTTTCACCATCCCTGACCTGTAAGACCGGATCAGCAAGGGGTCCCGTAATTACCAGCGGGACTCCTTTTTTTATTGTTTTCGTTCCCGTTTCATTTTCATCTTTCTGCTGTTGCATTTCAACAGTGGCATACAGTGGTACATCTAGCTCCTCTTCCAGCTGGTATTTCCCCCTTCCACTGAATCGCAATGTATCACCATTAAATTCCATGTTTCGCACGTACCAGTTTCTTCCATAGTGGCTTATGAACATATTTCCTGATGAATAGTTGATGAGGGATAGTGCTGAAGCGTCGTATCCTGGAACATTGAAAAAATTTTGAAGACGCTTCTGGATACCGGTCCCTTCGATTGTACCATCACTTATGGATACATTTAAAGTGCCATGCCCGTTATTAAGCAACTGGTATAGACGATACGCATTTACCTCGAAATCAAATGCAAGTGAAAAAGTGCCTGTTGATTTACCAATGCCGGCATCACTGCTGAATTTTCCAATATCAAAATCATATACACTGCCTGTCATGGTAAAAAATGGATAATCACGGTTAAAGTATCCCTCACAATTAAAATCGTATTGTCCGTTATAACCATTCATTACAAAATCCTGAAGGGTTACCCGCCCCTTATCGCTTTTAATCGACACCTTGCAGTTTTCCAGTACCGCACCTTTCCCAACCAGGACTTTTTGGGACATGAGGTTCAATGATATATCGTTATTCACCATAAAGCTGCCTGAAGGTGTCTGCATGAAATAGGTTTCATCATACCCCTCTTTAGCATCTATAAGAGCCCGTTGATATAACCTGGTAATGCCGGCACGAATTACCATCCCAATATTCTCAACTTCCATTACAGGGGATTTTACTGATATTACCGAATTGGCTGAAAAGGGATACCATGTTGCGATATCAGAATACACTTCGCATGAAAGATCTGATCGGTTCCTTTTAGCTGATAATTTCATTACCAGGCTCTGTGGATGACCTTTTATTCGCAGCCTGCCATCCTTAAAAATTGTTACATGGGATCCTTCCTTGAAGATACTGGCGCCTGCTTTATCAAGGCTCACATCAAGATCAAACCTGTCGGCATGTTTTTCCCTGATGTTATATCCAATATTACAATCCAGCACAAGATTTCCGTTGTATGTAAGATTCTGGTATGGAACGATATACCTGGAAACTTCTTCGAGATCAATTTTATTAGATCTGGCCTCCATCCATATGTAATGTTTTTTTAGGGTATTTTCATAACCACAGGAACCATTAATGCGTATCCTGTCATCATATATGCTAAAATCGGTCACCTGAATACTATTCCCATCAATATTCGAGGATAATTTCATTGAAACATTACAGTTTTCATTGGAAACAACAGCAAATGGCCTCGAGGGATCTCCATGATAATACAATTTCAGGTTGTTACATTCTACATCAGTATCGATGGAGATCTTTTCGTCTTCCTGGCGCATTGTACCGCCAATGGATATTCCCCCGCCGGCCTTAACCGCTGAGATATCATATTCCCTGATGAAGATATTCCCATAAGAGATATCCAGGTTATTCATTGAAACCCGGTGCCGGGATCCTTCATATTTGAAACCACTACCCAGTTGTATTTTACCACTTAGATCAATAGAACCTTCACCAAGTTCAACACTTTCCAGTGGGAGCAGAACACCACTGAAATTATATGTGATCTTTGAAGAACGAAATTTTATATCCAGGTCCACCTTGCGGATAGAAAGCTCAAACCTGTCATCCCGTAAGACCTCCCTGTAGAGAATTGCACCATCAAGGCTTACATCAAATGACGCAAGATCAATGTTTTTCATGGTTTCAATATCATTCAAAGTGAGGAAAATGCTCTCAAATGTTTCAGCATAAGGCTTACCATAATTCTTTACAACGGTTACAAGGGCATTTTCAAAATCAAGACCGGCGACCACGGGATTGCCTCGCAACATCCCCATAAATCTCATATCCACACTTGCTTCACTACACGCGATCAAGCTGATATTATCATTAAAATCACTACCGATTGACACGTTAAGATTTTTAATTATAATATTACCAGCTGATGTGATGTAAATATCATCAAGAGTTATCGCCTTGTTGAAGTTATCCATAAAAAACGTTCTTATGGATTCTTTTAAGGTATTTTCTGAATAACTGTAGGTGAAAAATATTTTAAGAAATAC
>CAYFSO010000075.1:0-15108 GCA_964345775.1 uncultured Leptospiraceae bacterium
TTCGCTCGACGCCGTGCTGAGCGACGCCGAAGCATACACGCAGATTAACGCGGATGTATTGAGATTTTCCCTGTTCACTTTTCACTGCTCACTATTCACTTACCTGTGTCCATCTGCGTGTATCTGCGGTTAAAAATAATTATATGATTGTTCTTAAAATGCAATTTCCTTCTGTAGATAACACCCTGTTTATACCGAATATACTACTAAAGAATAAAAGTTATTGATTATTCTGCAATAATGAGCGACACTGCATCTGTGAGTAAAAAGCAGAATGACAGTTGTCACATATCGTAAAGGTGCAAAAGGCATGATACTTGAAGGATCCCAGCAAATTGAAAACAATAATATTGTATTGAATCCCGAAAATTACAAGGATGCCATTGACAACAACAGGGATTTTTACCTGCAGTTTTCCGTGTTTACACCCGACGCGGAAGCCTACCTTGTAAAGGTGTTACATCTCTACCTTGAGCGGTACGACCTGCTGTACCTGAAGGACATGCTGATCACCATCATCAAGGAGCTTATCAATAATGCCATAAAGGCAAATGCCAAGAGATTGTACTTCAAGACCAGGAAGCTGGATATAACCCAGAAAGAGGAATACCGCGAAGGCATGGAAAGCTTCAAGGACGATGTCTTTGTGAAGGGATCAGAATTGCTGCGAAAGCTTGCCGACTCAAGGCTTGTTGTACGTGTCTATTTCAAATCTGACAAGAACAACCTTCGGATCAACGTGATAAACAATATTCCCATCCTTGAAGAGGAATTGAAAAAAATTGAAGCCAGGCAGAAGAAGGCGTATTCGTATACTGATATTTCAGATGCCTTTGATGATGTCCTTGATGATTCCGAAGGAGCCGGGCTTGGCCTGATAATGGCATTGATGCTCGTTAAGAACGCGGGGTTTCCCCAGGAAGCGTTCGGGATAACAACGGATGGCAAGTTCACCATCGCGTCAATAAAACTTTCCGCATCTCTTACGGAAACCCGATCCCAGGTAAGGGTAGCCGAGGAAATATCTAAGGAAGTGGAAAATCTACCGTCTTTTCCAGAGAACATAATGGAGATCCAGAGGTTATGCACAAATCCCGATTCTACCATAAAGGACATTTCAAATGCCATAAAGCGTGACCCGGGACTTACCACCGCCATACTGAAACTGGCAAATTCGGCAGGATACATAACATCAAAAAGGATAGAAACTATTGAAGAAGCTGTCAAGATAATCGGGACTAAGGGGATCAACACCCTGCTTGTAGCCAGCGGAGTCCAGGAGATCATGGGTAACCGCTACAAGAAATTTGAGACCATATGGAGAAATTCTTACAAGACCGCTTTCTATTCCCAGAATATAGCCATGCAGATGAAAAGGACAAGGCTGAGCGAATTTGCCTACCTGGCGGCTCTCCTGGCAGATATTGGACAAATTGTTCTGCTGTCCATAAAACCCGAAGAGATACAACGGCTACGCGAGATCGCCGGACTGAAGGATATGCCCGAGACCAACCTGCTGGAAGAGATATCACTGGGTATCAGCCACTCAACGCTGGGTAGTATTATCTGCCAGAAATGGCGTTTCAACGAGGCGCTGATAAAAGCCATAGAATTTCATCACCGGCCACACATGGCACCTGAAAAGTACCGGGATCTTGTATATATTGTATACCTGGGGTATGTATACAACAGCATTGAAACGAAAAACTTCAGGTTTGAGATCGTGAATGATGATGTCCTCGAGCATTTCAACATACAGGAACGCGAAGAGTTCGAAAAGCTTCATGAAATACTCAAAAAATCCTATGAAATGCATATCGAGGAGAAATCCATCGAAAAACCCGAAGACCAGGGTTGACAGCTTTCAATTATTTTACTTGACTATCCATACTCCGCAATGTATTGATCGGGAACACTTTACACTCACAGGTAATTCTTGACGGGAGACAAAGCATGTATTTTCAGGACATAGTAGCTGCATTACACCAGTACTGGGCAGACCAGGGCTGCATAATAATACAGGGATACGACCTCGAAGTGGGTGCCGGCACCTTCAATCCATCAACCTTTTTACGTTCACTGGGACCCGAGCCATGGAACGTGGGGTACGTGGAACCATCACGTCGTCCCACAGACGGACGGTACGGGGATAACCCAAACAGGCTGCAGCATTATTACCAGTACCAGGTAATAATGAAACCATCGCCCGAGAATATACAGGAATTGTACCTTGATTCACTCAGGCACCTGGGTATCAAGCTTGAAGAACATGACGTAAGATTCGTTGAAGACGACTGGGAGTCACCTACCCTGGGTGCAGCAGGTCTTGGCTGGGAAGTGTGGCTTGACGGGATGGAGATCACCCAGTTCACCTATTTCCAGCTTTGTGGCAGCCTGGAACTTGATCCCATACCGGTAGAGCTCACCTACGGTATTGAGAGAATATGCATGTACATACAGGGCGTTGACAACGTGTTTGACGTACAGTGGAACAGGGATCTCTCGTACCGTGATGTACACCACAGGAGCGAGTATGAATTCTCGCATTACAACTTCAACGTTGCCGATACAGACCTCCATTTCAGGATGTTTGACATGTACGAGAAAGAATGCCTGGCTATCCTTGACTTCGCTTCAGAAGATCTGGTGCTGCCGGCCTACGATTATGTACTGAAATGTTCCCACGTGTTCAACATCCTTGACGCCCGTGGGGCAATATCCGTTACCGAGAGGGTGGGATATATCGCCAGGGTACGAAATCTTGCCAGGAGATGCGCCGAGAAATACCTGAAGATCCGCGAGGACATGGGGTTTCCCCTCCTCCAGGAACAAAAAGTAAAAGGATAGCACTTCATGCAGCGGGGATTGCAAAATCTTGAAGTATATCTATCGCGGCATGACAGATTTATAATCTCCACACATGAAAGCCCCGATGCTGACGGCCTGGGCGCTGAAATAGCGTTCAGGGAACTTCTGCTCCACCTTGGAAAAGAGGCCATAATACTTAACTCGGACCGGATAAACGAGAAATTTTCCTTTATTGATCATGAAAACGAGATAACCATATTCTCTCCCCAACTCGATATAGAAGACCTTGCAGAATATGCCGTTTTCGTCCTTGATACCAACGACTTTGACAATATCGGGGCAGCATACTCCTACATGAAAGAGAGGGTAAAAGAGGTCTTCATCATTGATCATCACGAGGGAGGCAAGGACAAGTTCAATCACAACTTCATAAAAGCAGAGGCATCATCAACATGCGAGATCGTTTACCTGATACTGCAGCATTACGGGCTGGATCCGTCATTCAAGTCTTCGCAGGCACTGTACGCCGGAATGCTTTTTGATACCGGCTCATTCCGCTATCCCAAGACATCACCCGAAACCTTCAAGATTGCATCACACCTGGTAAAGAATGGAGCCAGTCCCTTTAAAATATATGAATACATATATGAAAACAATTCACTTGCAAGCTTTGAACTACGCGGCCTTATGCTTTCAAGCATGCAGATTTATCATGATGGCAAATTGATCATGCTTCGTCTTGAGCCCTGGATGCTCGAAAAAACGGGCGCACCCTTCAGTGAAGGGGAACTCAACATAAACCTCCCCCTCACCGTCAGGGGAGTGGTGGCCAGCCTCCTTATAAAGCAGGATCGAAAGGGACCTGTAAAGGTCAGCATGAGAACCAAGGGAGACCTCGATGTGGCAGAAATAGCCATCGAGAACGGCGGCGGCGGCCACAAGAACGCCTCGGGATACAAATCAAAACTGGGGTTTGAAGAGACGTGCGAAAAGGCCCTGAAAGACATATCCCGTTTTTTTGAATAGAAGGGTTTTATAAAATTGACAGAAGATCGTGCAACATTACTTCAATGTCTTTTTTTGCTTTAAGCGGTGCATCAGCCAGATCTTTGCCTTTACGCAGCTTAAAAGATACAGTTATACTGTCACCTTCCAGGTAAGGGGGGATCTCAACACTCAAGCCTTCCCCGCTGAGCATCTTTACCAGGTCATCAGCTTTTTCCTTCAGTTCCATGTACGCGGGATACCGAATACTCCTGATTTCCCGGTACACCCTTTCTTCCCGGCTTTTACGGTCAAGGCTGTCATCAATATCAAGCGAGGTGACACTCTCCAGGGATCCGTCACGCCTCATTATGTCATCCATCATGGCGACAATTTCCCTGAAATAATTCAGACGCATCACCGTTTCCGCCACCATTCGATTGAGAAAATGTACGGCATTGCCCGGAAAGCCAATGAGGGTACGCAGCAACCTGAAATTGACATTCTTTACATCAAGGTATTCCCTTAAGGGGAGAGGCAATTCTAACACCCTTTCGAGTTGTGTATGTTCTTTTAAAAAGCTCCCGGGCATGTTCAGCATACTGAACACTTCACGCAGCTTTTCCCGTGACGGGTTATATTCTTCCATCAGGATGTTCATTACCCTGCATTTCCCGCATGGGCCAATTTCATCATGGTATACCTTTCCGGCAACGCATGAGATATACTGGTCAACTTCCAGTTTGCCGGCAAGCCTGGCCGGAACAGTTTTGATACCACATGCTGCCGCGGTATGAAGCCTGTTATGCCCGAATACCACTATTTTCCGGTTATTTTTATGAATTATAACCGGGGGAGACAGTATCCCGACAGCCGAGATGGATCTTTCCAGTTCATCACCGGTTAAAGGCCTGCTTATCCTGAAAGTCTCATCTGATAGATCTATTTCATCAATAAGTATGTATTCAACAGAAGGTAATCCGGGTATCATTGTTACACAAGTCCCCGCAAGAAGGTGTTCACCTCATCCGGTTCAATAACCGTAACCTTGTTCAGCTTCTGCATACTGCTTCTCGCCGCATCGGTAAGCTCTGCCGTGGTGATAAAAATTCCCTGCTTTGCCTTTATATCATTGATGGCCTGCGCGAAATTCCTCAGGGTAATTTCGCCAACATTTGTCTTGGACCACCTTCGCACCCACACCAGGGTCTTGTCCTTCGTCTGCTGGTCAAGCGCGAGAAAGTCAACCCCGTCAGATTCGCGGTATGTCTGCAATATCTGGTCAACCTTGAAGCCCATTTTAGAAATAAGCCGGTTTGAAATGATCCTGAAGGTTTCGTTGTCCAGGTCAAGAAAAGACCGGATAAGATTCCCGCCGCCCTTTGCTGCACGCGCACTTCCCTGGCCTTCAGGTTCAGTGCTGACCCTTGTGGTGACAACGATATTCTTAATGTTTATATCCTTGTCACTTTTCAACCCGCATATACCCCATAGGAAATCGGGAGGGAACGGATTCAATATCCACTCGTCAATGTGATCCATGACAGATTCTTGAAATTCTTCCCGGCCGGGCTTGTCCGTCTCCATCTCCTTGCGAAGCTGTGTAACCAGTTGCTGCACATTCTTGAATGAACGGTCTTTTGCATACAACTCATTCCAGTATTCATACGCACTATCAGTTCGTTCACCCTTGAGACAGGCAAAACCAAGGTCATAGAGGGTTACAAGCTCCTCTTCCTCGACGTTGTTTTTCCGGGTCAGATCAAGAACCTGCTGAAAAAGCGTAATAGCATCCTCCATCTTGTCTAACCTTGCCAGCAGGAAGGCCAGCAGGCGTTTTGCAATGAACTGGACCTGTACCTCAGTGGCACTGTCAGCAACTTTCTGAATGTACGCCACCGCCTGCCTGTAATCCCTTCTTTTCTCGAAGGTAAACGCCAGTGCGATATTCACTATCTCGGAATTTGGCTTCAGGTTTGCCGCTTCCTTGAAGTAATTACCCGCTTCGTTGATCCGCTGGTTCTGATAATTACAAATACCCGCGCCAAAAAGGATCTCAAAGCTTTCAGGTTTCAGCTTTACAAGCCTGTCAAAATACCTCTGGGCAATATCGAACTCTTCCTGCCCCAGGGATATGAATGCGGCATGGTAAAGCGATTCAATATCAGCAGGATACAATCGAAGAACGTCCATGTACAGCTGAAATGCCTGTTCAATATCATCCCTTAAATAGTACACGTTGGCCAGTTTCTTCTGAATATCCTGCTTGTCTACCTCGTAATTGAACTTACCCATGTCAAGTATCTTCTCAAGGTGCTTTGCTGCCTGGTCAATCTCGTTTATGGAGAAATACAGGTTTGCAAGGCGATAGTGAATGACAAAATCATCAGGCTGATTTTCCAGGGCTCTCTTGTATTCCATTATGGCCTCGTCAACCCTGTTCTCATTGAGAAAATTCTCGGCCCGATTTTTGGGATCCAGTTTCGGTTTTAAGTAAAAAAGGTAGTACGCCATTCCACCGAGAAAAACGATCCCTAATATAAGATAGACTACCAACATGAAATTATGCCGTTACCCCCACGCCTCATTTTATTTTCTAAAACAGGAGATCCTTTTCTAATTGTCGGATAATTTGCGGCATTTTTACAGCATATTTGACCGCAAAACTACCTGCGGAACCGTATGCTGTCCGGCCAACCGTTCAGGAGAAAAGCGTTCCCCATCTCTTTTTTTATCACGAAATCATCTTCCTGAACAATTTTTGCCTTGAATGGCAGCCGTATCATGATCTCTGGCGGGACAAACTGTGGAAGCTGAAGAAACTCTATCTTCACCTCTCCCCGTGTTGCAACCATCCTGAATGAAATGGTACCGAAACGGGAGGGAGCATTTTCAATTTTAACTTCTTTTCCTGAAAGGAACCACTCTTTCACGGGTACAGGGAAAATCTCAAGGCGCTCGGGAAGGTCAATAAAGAGCAGGTTCCTGTAGAACTGGAATAGAATTGAAACCGCCTGCGTAGATGCTCCTTCCCCATGCACGCCCGTATTATCCGAGGGGTTAACGTATTCGGGGATAGAAAAAGTATTTCCGAATATCTTTTCAACCTGTTCTATCAGAACAATTGCATCCGGGTCATTTGTATAGAGCATGGCATTGGCGTACATGAGTGAAACCACCATGTCAGTTCCGGGGATAAGGGGACTAAAATGCATGGAACTTCCGAAACGCGTTTTCAGTGCAGACATGCAGTTACCAAGCCACTCCCTGCCAAAAGCCCCCAGGGTAAACGGGAACACGCCCGATACATGGTAACGTTCATGATCACGAACCCGCCGGGTAACAGGTTTGTCACCTTTTGTTTCGTTTTCGTTTACGGGATCCTTCTCCATATCCTCACTGTCATGATCACCGGTCAACTCCACGGGATCCAGGAGGGTCGAAAATATCTCACCCAGCCGCAATGATTCTTCGATATACCTGTTCTCGTCGCCAAATATTCCCATGCTCCTTGCGAGGAAGGCGCCCTGGCTGAAAGCATAGGCCAGCAGGCTTATATCATAACCGGTTAGTCCCCGTAAAAAATAATAAGGATGTGTATTGGAATATTGGAAAAACTTTTTTCTTTTCTTCGCTTTCAAATTCCCTGTATATTCGTGAAGGGTTGTACATAGCTTTTTAACAATTGGATAATATTCTTGAAGAAAATCAGCATTCCGGCTGTGCAGATAATGATCAGATATGGCAGACAACAGGTATGCCAGGATTGTTGCATCTGACATATCCTTTACTTTCCCTTCCGTATAGTGTGACGCGAAAGAGCGCAACATCATCAATGCTTCGTTGAAGTATCCCATCCTGTTCAACGAATACACGGAAAAGAAGAAATTTTTCCAGTTTGCAATATTCCTGAAATATTCATTATCCAGGTCAGAAGAAGGGATAATAGATTGCAAAACACCAATTTTCGAGGCGGTAACGTTTTCTACACGACGGCTGCCCGGAACCGAGACCTGTATCCCCTGTGAAAGGCGCATTGCAGTATACTGGCTGTAATCACTGCGCATGTCCTTAATATCTATTTTACCCTTTTTAATGGATGCCGATGGAGAGAGGGCGATCCTGACAGGGGGTAAAGGACCCTTTTTGTCAATTTTATATCCCACTGCCATTGTTGCCATACCGTCATCACAGTTCACCTTGAACCGGTCAACATTTCCCCTCTCGATGAAGATGTCACCGTCAACAGCATTCCCTGTTTCTACCATGTCGGGGCTGCCCTGCATACAGATACAGTCCCGGCCATTGATGGATATAATGTCACTGCCGGTCTTATACTCCATCTTCCGTGTTCCGCCGATACTGGTATGAGTATACGGGCGTATCACCATCAGCAGAAAGAGATTTCCGGATGTTTTCGCCGATGAGCACTCGGGCTGGATGATCAGCTCATCGATTGAGGTCCTGGTCACAAAATATTCCAGGTTAAGCGTATTCTTTCTGCATTTCCAGGTGGCTGCCGCAGACCAGTTCCCGGTATCCATCCAGGTGACAACATTTTCATTCCGCCCGGATGGCCGCATTATGCCTTCATCATCAGCAAGCCAGAACTCCACGGCCCATGACGCAAAACCTGCTGCCACCATTCCCGCCGGATCAATAAGTGCCGGATGACTGCTGATAAGGTTGGTAAGCCGCATCCATGAACGGCATCCCTCGTTGTGGAGGAACAGGGACAGACCGCCACCGGCACGGTCTATGGTATACTCGAGCCAGTACGGCCAGTAAAAATGACTGCATTTCTGGAATAGAAATGAATTCCTGATCCCGTCTTGATAATACCGGCTGTGCTTGAGAATTTTCTCACCATCAACGGCATTTACGCCTGTATTATCTATATTGATTTCGGGCTCAGCAATTCCGCTATTACTGAATTGAGATGTGAAGAACGGAATCTTTATACTCATTATTGAAATGACTTAAGGGCTTCTTCTTCTGAATCATAGATCTCAAACATATCCATGAGTTCAACAACCTCGAATATCTTTTTAACGGCATTGTTCATGTTACAGAGTTTCAATTTTCTCTGTGATTCCTTGAGAATTCTCATGGTAGAAACAAATATGCGCAGACCTGAACTACTCATGTATTCCACCTCGGCAAGATTCAACAGGAGATGCGCCTTGGGTTCATCTTTGATTATTCTGTTGATCTCTTTTTCGATATCAGCTGAGAGGTGAACATCCAACCTTCCTTTCAGGTATATTACAATGACGTCACCAACTTTCTTTGTCTGAAGATCCATTAGATCCCTCCTGATAATGTAGTAATGGATATATGCAATATATTCAAAAAAATATTATTTCCCCGATAAACTTATTTTTCTAATGTTGACGCAATATACTATATTATCAATAGTATTTATGCAAGCTATTTATTCCAGGGAATTACTATTAATTAAAGGGGCCCTATTCCTCCCCCTTTTTGGCCTTATTTTTGGTCAGCATCATGGCACATGATGTGAACACGAATATGACAGCAAATATAATTCCCGTTGAGATCAGTATAGTATGCTGGAATTTAAACCCGTTCAACAGCAGTATAATGGCTGCCAGTAAAGGAAACAGAATGCCGGTATAATAGACAAGTCCACGATACTTTAGTGGATCAAAAAGTGGAAGTATCATGGCAAGTCCCATAACCCCTACCATGATGGCAAAGGCCCTGGCAAAATGGTAAAGGGGGGCAATAAACGTATCAAACTTAATGCTTTGATACCAGTCAGGAGTTACCCGGACACCAAAAATACCACCAAAAAACTGTGGAGAAACAGCAAAAACCGCCCCGGTAACCATATACACAATACCTGTGACCAGAACGACAACCTGAAGTACATTGGTTAAACGAGACCTCATATGAATCCCCCTCCCTGAAAATGATAATCCAACGGCTCAAAGAAAGACAGAGAGCTTTTCATCCATCTGCTTCTCTGACTGATCGATGACTTGTTGTATGGTTTTTGCTTCCCTGTCAACAGTAATTCTTATATCATGGTCAGAAAGAATTCCTGATAGATCCTGTCTCTCGAACATCTTTCGTTGATTCTCCGTGAAAAGCCTGTAAAAACCAAGCATCTTTTTACCGGTCAACCTGAAATCCATCCTGTTGCCGATGGACACATGCAGTATCTCGTCAACGCATGTGCGCAGAATATCCTCTCCCCTGGCAGGATGAAGAGGGTATCCCGAATGCATGCCGGTTCCATTTATATGCACAGGTTCGAATACCGGGTAAAGTGAACACGACGCTGCAATACTGTCCTTCAGGTAGCCCGTGCTCATTATCCGCTTTCCCGAAGTATTCTCCTGTGCCACCAGCGCACAGGGAAGGGGGTTGAACATCTCAACCCTCGTGTCCCTTGCTATATCATTTCCCAGTGATAGAAGCCTGTTATTCTTGAACACGAATTCATCGGGAAACGTGACGTCCATAAGCGTATTGATCTTCTCGGCCGACAGGAGGCTGCTCACTTTTTTGATGTATTCAGCCGTACTCTCTGATGTAACGAAAGCAGCCGCCACGAGGAAACTGTAAGAGGAAGTATAAATAATATCCAGTTGGAGACCGGCCTTTTCTACGGAACTGAGAGCCCCGCCGTAGAGGATGGACTCGTACAGGCCGGATTCAAGCACAAGCCCCGTGTTCTTCTTCACAAGGGACTGTATTATTTCCCATGATATCTCTTCATCACACCTGTGGCTGAGCTGGGACATTACCGGTTCTTTCTTTTTGAGCTGCAGGTCATCGAACACGTAACCACCGCCAAAAGACCTTGTGTCCCTTGCAAGGTACCCGTTTAAAATATAGTATACCCTCTGGCCCTCACGCAGTGTACCATCCAGGACAGGATAAAGGGTTTCTCTTTCCTTTCGCTTACTTATAACGGGCAATATGATATCCGAAACCGAAAACAACTCATCCCTCAGGGGTTCATCTTCAATTCCGCAATCCACGAGTATATAGTTATACTCACGGGACAGGACAAATATTACAGGGGACAGTATCTCGGGATTTGTACGTACCTTTGAGCTGTATGCAACATTGAGGAGATGGAGGTTTTCTGAAACCGGCTGTATCCGCTCTTTTACGAAGGCTTCACCCTTGGCATCATCCACGGATTTCTGCGCCAGGGGAGGCAGCAACTGGCTTGAGAACAGGTCAAAAATTGATCTCCCTGAATACGAAGCATCCAGTACTATTGTTTTTCCATGACGCGAAAGGGCTGTGGCAAGGTAAGCGGTTATGGTAGACGTCCCGGCTTTTCTCTTTTGACCATACACGGTAATAATACGGGTTTTACGAGCGGTAAACTGCATTCCCGTTTCTGAAGGGGTAAGTCCCATCCGCTCAATAACCCTTATATACCCTCTAAGAGCCTTAAAACGGCTAAGCAAAAGGCTGTATAACACCTCGTTGTGTATGGTTATGAGAATGGAGTCAGCCAGCGCCCGTGCACTTCCCGTCATCCTGTCAGTTATAAAGGGGATCTGTCCAAAATACGATCCCCTGGCAAGGTATACCAGTTCATTTTTTCCCAGTGCCTCGAACTCCATGAATCCTTCCATCACCACGCTGAGTGTCTGGACATTTTTCATTGTCCGTACCTCTCCCTTTTTCACCTGGTGAATGGTAACAGAATTGCGTAACCGCGCCAGTTCATCGTCAGTGAAATGGCGAAAAAGGGGGATAGAATGGAGGATATATGTTACATTATCCATAAACAAGATGTGCTATTTTATCTTTCGTAACAACCTTACCAGGTCGCCTTTCCCTATCAGCTCAATGGGCCTGGTATTGGAAAAGTCTATAGCCGACTGGGAAAAATCTCCTGTTGAAATTATGATCACCCTGTTGGCGTTTTTCGGCTTCATCTGCTCGTGAAGCTTCCGTAAAAGCTTATCGTTGGTGGTATCCGTTGTACGAAGGATACGGACGATCCTGTTTGACCGCCTGGTATTTCGCCACTTGCCCTCGGTTTCGGTAACCAGCATTTCTATTTCTGTATCGCTTATGATGTCCACGTCCATTATGTTGTGCCCCATACCTTCAACAATCTTGCGGCAGGTATGCTCAAACTGGGCAAGACCTGCTATCATGAAATCCTTGATCCTGTCATCCTGCCTGAACTCGGCATACGCTTTCAGCTTTTCCTGTACGTCCCTGAAATTAGGGTTCACCTGGACGATCTTTTCCCAGTTATTGATGGCGGAATGGAGGTCCCGCATACGCTCCTGTGCCTCTGCCAGGAAATAGCGCAGGTTCAACTCGGTATCGCTTCCCCGCTTTGCGAACTTCAATCCGCGTTCAAACTCGATAACCGCCTTGGGAAGCTGCTCACGCTCGATATAGCAAGTACCCTTGGCAAGAAAACTTTTCACCTTCAGTTCATCGCTTTTCTGGGAGATCTCGAACTCCTTGATGGCCCACTCGTAGTCACCTATCTGCCGCAGTACAAGACCAAGGAAATAATGTGCCTTGTAATTACCCTGGTCGATCTTCAGCGCGTCGATAAATGACTGCTTGGCATCGTTGTAATTGCCCGTCCTGTAATGGATCTGTCCCAGGTAATAATGTGACATGTCATGCTTATTATTGCTGGCTATACTCTTCTTGAAGTAGGGGATGGCCTTGTCAAACTGGCCGCTGTTGAAAAAGATCACCCCAAGCTGGTAGTAGTTCTCGTAGTTAGCAGGATCGATCTTTGTCAATATGAGGTATTCTTTCTTGGCTTCCTCGCTGGCATTGCGTTCCCTGTAAATACGGGCAAGCCGGGAGCGGACATCTACTTCGCGCACCTTGTCGTCAAACTTGCCCAGCTTCAGCACCTGGCGGTATTCCAGTATGGCGTATTGAATGTTATTCTCTTTCATGTAAGATTCTGCAAGGAGATAATGGGCATACCCATTGCGGTCATCCTTTTCCAGGATCTCGTTAAGCTTACGTATGGCAAGTTTCACCTGCCCGGCTTCAATCAGCTTTTCGATCTCTTCAAGTTTTCGGGGAAATACGTAAATGTTAACAAGATAAAGAACGAAAATTACCAGGATTATGACAAAAAGAAAGATTATCGCGTAGGTAAAAAGCATTTTCTGCTATATTCTCCAACATCATTGATCTTGACAGTTATCGCGCTCTTCACGCAATTTCCTGTTCTGCTCTTCAAGGGTATGAATTTTATCAAAAGCTTCCATCAATTCTACCCTGCTCAGCTGGGAGGCGCTTTCCTGTGCCTTTGCCGTCTCGGTAGCCAGTTTCAATTCGGACCGGGCATACTCCACTATGTTCTCGTACATGCTGATTATCTCGTTGGCATTTTCCAGTTCTTTTTCGTTCAGTTTAAGCACATTCTCATAACCGGACACCATTTTCCGCAATTGATCAACTTCACCACGTAACCTGGCATTCTCTTCTTTCAGGTTCTCCAGTTCGCTTTGCATTTGAGAAACTCCTTTTGGGAATTACTATACATGTGTATCACGCGGGTGAATATGATTGCAACTATAAAATGCATTTCACGGGTATAAAATTACTCAACTTCTCGCTCTTCACTTATTCGTGTTTATCGGTGTTTACCTGTGGCTATTATTTGTTAATTCAGATAAATAAATACGGGTAAAAAATTCAAAAAATAAAGTTGACAAATACCCGCCAGATTTTATTAGCTTATGTGAAACGGGGGCGTAGCTCAGTTGGGAGAGCGCTTGAATGGCATTCAAGAGGTCAGGAGTTCGATTCTCCTCGTCTCCACATCCCCTGCATCGTGTATCTTAATCCAACAGGTGAACAAACAGGCCGCTTCTCAACTTGGGCTCAAACCATGTTGACTTGGGCGGCATAATATTTCCACTGTCAGAAACCCCGATAAGATCTTCAACCGAGGTTGGATACATGGAAAAGGCAACAATGTACTTACCCTGGTCAACCAGTCGTTCCAGTTCTTTTGTCCCACGTATGCCGCCAACGAAATTTATCCGACTGTCCTTGCGGGGATTGTCAATTCCCAGCATGTTTGACAGCACCCTGTCCTGAAGTATTTTCACGTCAAGGCTGCCAACCGGATCGTTGGGCACTTCACCTTTATAGCGTAATGTATACCATTTACCTTCAAGGTACATGCATACGTCATGTTTCTTTGCGGGTATCTTCTGCTCCCCTTCAGTAACATCAAACTCTTTCTTAAGGGTATCAATGAACTCCCCGGCACTCATCCCCTTCAGGTCTTTTACCACCCTGTTGTACGCAAGGATACGCAATTCGTCATGGGGGAACACCACTGTAAGAAAGTGATTATGCTCACCTTCTGCTTTCCCCTGCTCCCTGCGTTTCTGGCCAACCTTGACAGCCGAGGCTGCCCTGTGATGCCCGTCTGCTATATAGAGATCCCTGGATGCCATGGCTTCAATGAGCTTTTTCTGTATACCTGTATCATCGATCACGCGAACGGTGTGTCGTATCCCGTCCTCCGCGGTGAAGTCATACTGGGGATCTGCCTTTGCCGCCTCTCGTATAAGCGGCTTCACGGCCCCGTCCTCCCGGTACAGCAGGTATACCAGTCCCGTCTGGGCATTGAGTATATCCAGGTGTGTCATCCTGTCCAGTTCCTTGTCTTCGCGGGTAAGCTCGTGTTTCTTCACCACGTTCTCAAGGTAATCGTCTATACTGACGCAGCACACTATGCCGGTCTGTGATCTCCCGTCCATTTCAAGGGTATACAGGTACAGCTTCGGTTCCCCGTCCTTCACCATTACCGATTCGTTTATGAACGATTCCAGGTTCTCCCGGCCGCGGTTATAAACTTCCGTTGAATAGGGGGCGGTATCAGGTGCAAGGTCTATCTCCGGCCGTGATACATGAAAAAAACTGTACCTGTTATCGCCGGCGATCTCCCTTGCTTCGTCTGTATCAACGACGTCGTAGGGCAGTTCTGCCACCTTCTCTGCAATGTCCTTGCGGGGCCGCAGGGCATGAAACGCTACTATTCGTGCCATAATGGTATTCCTGTGTTATCGTGATAGTATTAGATTGAAAACTCGTCGCCGTGGATTGTTACAAGCTTTTCGATGAAGAAACGTTTTGTGCCGGCAGGTATCTGCACGTGCACCTCGTCACCCGGGGCCTTCCTGTGCAACGCCCTGCCTATGGGTGATGAAAGAGATATCTTCCCCACCGAAGGGTCCACTTCGCTGGGCGATACTATATAGAAATCTATGGTCTCATCGCTGTCGAGATCTTTCGCTGTCACCTGGGATCCCAGGT
>CAYFSO010000076.1:0-14968 GCA_964345775.1 uncultured Leptospiraceae bacterium
ATGGTGGTAATAATGATCAATTATTAACGATAATCCGCGTTAATCCGCGTTTATCGAGCGAAGCGGGCGGTTTCATATATTTAAAGTCTTATGATATCATAAGCTTTTCTTTGGGGGACTAATAATAATTTATATTCATATAATAAAATTTGATAGTTTTTCCCAACATTCCGGAATGAGCCTTATTATTTTATAACAGCTGAATAGTAATATAAAAAATCCTGTTGATTATTTTCACGTAAAGAGATATTTTGAAATTGTCGATATTAATAAAAAACCATATAGAGGTGCACAATGCCGCATAAAAGGTTTTCATATATCAGCCTGTCAATTATCATACTGTTAATAATGCATACTGCCACTTACGCAGTTTCACCATCAATGAAATCACAGAATGATTACAGGTTTACCCTTGATACACTGCGAACAATGCGCATTATAATAGAAAATTTTGCCAGTGAAGAACAACAAAATGAGTATAACGAAATTAAAGCATTGTTCCAGAGCGCGTCGGAAGAGTATTACGCTCAGAATTTCACCTCTTCACACCAAAAATTCTTCAAAGTTAAGACTGAATTACTTAACATGATTGATACGATAGCCCAACAGTACATGGAACGAACAAAAGAGATCCTTGATTCAACCTCGAAGAATTCTTTTGATATATTAATACAATACAGCAAGGGCAGCGGTCTTGCAAAATATTTTTACAAGCCCTACAATCCACTCGAAGATATAAAAGTCTACGATGAAAAAAAGTATCATTTTTTTCACGACAGGGTCAAGATAGAAAGCTATTTGAAAAACGGCTATAAACGGCTGCAGGACGCGAAAAACATTTACAGCAATGATGATCTTAATTATATAAAGAACAAGAAAGGAAGAACACACAAGCATCTGGAACTTCTCATTACCCGTTATATTGACATCATTGAACACTGCAGACAGGCTAAGCAGTATGGCATCGAGATCCATAAGATACTAAATGTCCACCAGGTAGTCGAGATCCAGAGAAAATACGGGCTGAAGGGCAATACCCTCGAACCAATTTTTGATGACAGGATACCTGAAGAGTACAAGGTAGATGCAAACGACAACCTCAGCCTTATACATTCAATAGAAAAATCAAGGCTTGAGAAACGGAAGGAACAGCAGTAATAAGTTCAGAAAAATAAAAAAGGATGGTTTCCATACCATCCTTTTTTTATCTTCACCCCTTCAATTAACAGGGATCATTCTTCTTTCTTCTTTTCTTTCTTTTTCTTCTTTTTGGCATACTTCGCCGAATCTGCTTCCTTTGATTCGCCCTTCTTCTTTGGGCCTTCAACAAGCTCAACCATTGCCATTTCTGCGGAATCACCATCACGTCTGCCCAGCAGGTACATCCTGGTATATCCACCGTTCCGTTCAGCAAACCTCGGGGCTATGTCATCGAACAGCTTCCTTATGATGTTACGATCTTTTACCATTTTCATCACAATTCTTTTATTATGAAGCTGTTTATCAGCATCCCCAGCTGTTGCCAGGTTCTTTTTTGCCCTGCTTATAAGCCTGTCAGAAACCTTTTTCAATTCTTTTCCTTTCTGACGGGTGGTAATAACCCTTTCATGCTCAAACAACGATGTTACTATATTAGACATCATCGCTTTCCTGTGAGAATGAGTCCGTCCAAGCTGTCTAACATTATTCCGATGTCTCATTACCTGTTACCTCTTATCAATCCTTTAATCCCAAGCTGAGATGATTTTCTTCGAGTTTTTTCTTGATTTCAGAAAAAATCTGCTCGCTAAAGTGTTTAGACTTTCTCAGTTCATCTTCTGTCTTGTGCACAACATCTTCCAGCGTGCTCAATTCCAGACTCTTCAACGTGTTATACGCACGAACAGACAGTTCAAGATCATCTATTGACTTTGACAGTGTCATTTTTATCTTTTCAAGGTTTTCGTCGACAACTTCTGTCTCTTCTTCAATCTCTTCTTCAAAATTGATAAAAATTGTCATATGGTCCTTGATGATCTTTGCCGCATGGGCAAGGGCATCATCCGGTTTAACCGATCCATCGGTCCATATCTCAATGGTCAACTTATCATAGTCCGTACGCTGTCCCACACGTGTATCTTCAACTTTTACGTTCACCTTTCTCACGGGTGAGAATATCGCATCTATGGGGATAACACCAATAGATTCAGAACTGGACTTGTTCAACTCTGCGGGCACATATCCCCTGCCCCTTTCAATCTGAACTTCCATGTCAATTTTTCCACCTTCTGTTATGGTGGCTATGACAAGGTCCTGGTTCATCACTTCCGCATCGGCATCAACATTAAAATCCTCACCGGTCAATGTTCCTTCTTCTTCCTTTACTACATGTATCACCTTGGGTATATCACTGTCGTAATTGAATCTCAGCTTCTTAAGGTTCAGGATTATTCTTGCTACGTCTTCGACTACCCCATCAATTGTGGTGAATTCATGTGGAACACCTTCGATCTTTATGGCAGTTATAGCTGAACCTTCTATAGATGAAAGCAATACCCTTCGCAGGGAATTGCCAATCGTCAATCCGTAACCCTTTTCAAAAGGTTCAGCGATAAAACGCCCGTAATTATCCTGGAGCTCGTCATGTTCAAATAAAATTTTTGTGGGTCTTCGAAAACCTTTCAGTAGGTTTTTGGGCGACATCAGTACCTCCGTTTGTTATACACATGCACATCTAATAATGATTACTATCTTCGGTTCTTTATTACTTGGAGTATAGCTCAACAACAAGCTGTTCATTAAACGCAGCCTGAATGTCCTGACGAGCAGGTAGTCTGACTATCTTTCCATGTCTACCTTCATAATCCACTTCTACCCATTCCGGTACAGAGCTAACCGCCTTAGAAAGCTTTATAGCATCCTCCAGCATGGTGTTTTCCTTGAAGTTGTCACGTAATTCAATAGTAGAATTTTCTTTCACCATGAATGAAGGTATATCAACTATCTGATCATTTACCAGTACATGCCTGTGCTGGACAAACTGCCGTGCCTGTACACGTGAGGACGCAAAGCCCATTCTGTACAACACGTTATCAAGCCTTCTTTCCAGGAGCGAAAGCATATTATCACCAGTAACGCCTTTCATCCTTGTCGCTTCGTCAAATATGCTTCTGAACTGTTTCTCCATAAGCACGTAACTTCGCTTTATCTTCTGCTTCTCCCTCAACTGCATACCGTAATCAGAAAGTTTTGCTCTTCTCTTCCTGGGGGGGCCTGGAGGGAACTTTTTTCTTTTGACAGCGCATTTCTCAGTTAAACATCGTCGCCCTTTAAGCATCAAGGGCATTCCTTCTCGCCTGCATAATTTACATTGTGGTCCGGTATACTTCGCCATAAGTACGTACCTCGTCCTTTATACTCTTCTTCGCTTTCTTGGTCGGCATCCATTGTGTGGAATCGGGGTTAGATCTTTAATCTTTGTCACACTTAACCCTGCCTGGGCAAGCGAACGAATAGCAGCTTCACGCCCAATTCCTGGTCCTTTAACCATAACTTCTATTGTCTTCAAGTTTGCAGAATCCATCGCCTTCTGCGCAGCGACCTTGGCAGCCATCTGTGCCGCAAATGGAGTGGATTTCCTTGAACCCCTGAATCCCTCTCCACCGGACGATGCCCATGAAATAACGTTTCCCTGCATATCAGTGAGTGTAATAATAGTATTATTATACGTTGCCTGTATAAATGCCTTACCTACCGGTATATTCTTCTTTTCTTTTTTTCGTGTTCTTCTTTGCTTCACTTCAACACCTCGTCAATTATTTCTTCTTTTTGCCACCAATGGCTATTCTTCTATTACCCTTTCTTGTCCGGGCATTATTCTTGGTACTCTGTCCTCGTACGGGGAGTCCCCTCCTGTGACGAATACCTCGATAGCATCCAATATCCATCAAGCGCTTAATATCCATGGCTAACTGGGTTCGCAGATCACCTTCTACCTTGTACTTCTGTTCAATTATTTTACGAAGCTCGTTTATTTCTTCGTCAGTTAAATCTTTTACCCGTGTATCCGGATTCACTTTAGCTTCGTCTAATATCTGTAAAGAAGATGAATGCCCTATACCGAATATATAGGTTAACCCGATCTCTACTCTCTTATTATTTGGAATGTCTACACCTGATATCCTTGCCATATATTTCCTCTTTTGCTTATTTATAATTACGCTTTAACTGTTCGGCGTTTCTGCCTCTGTTTATGCCTTGGATTTTTGCATATTACACGCACTACACCATGCCTTTTGATCACCTTGCAATCGCTGCATATTTTCTTTACTGATACTCTAACTTTCATTTAATTTACCTCTTCTCGCAAACACTCGGATAATTACTTTAGGTATATTACTTTGTCCTGTATACGATACGACCCCTTGAAAGATCATAAGGAGACAATTCGACCGTAACCTTATCCCCTGGAAGTATCCTGATATAATGCATCCTCATCTTTCCAGAGATATGAGCAAGTACAACATGGCCATTTTCCAGTTTTACCCGAAACATGGCATTTGGTAACGATTCTACTACTTCACCTTCGACTTCAATGGGTTCTTCTTTTGCCATATTAACACTCTTTAATTCAACTAAAATTTATGCCTTTTGTTAAAATTTTCGCCTCACCATCGATGATTGCCACTGTATGCTCGAAATGAGCTGACATCTTCCGGTCTTTAGTTACAGCAGTCCACCCATCATCAAGCACTTCGACTTTATGCGTACCCATGTTGATCATGGGCTCTATAGCAAATACCATCCCGTTCTTCATCCGGGGGCCTTTTCCAGGCTTTCCAAAATTGGGAATCGATGGTTCTTCATGCAGGTTCTTTCCAATACCATGACCCACAAATTCTCTTACAGGTGAGTAACCAAATCTCTCGGCATGAGACTGCACGGCATTGGAGATATCTGAGATCCTGTTCCCTTCAACACACTGCTGGATTCCATGGTATAATGATTCTTTTGTCACATCAAGTAATTGTTGTACACCTGTATCAATATTTCCAACCTTGAATGTCCTTGCTGAATCGCCATAAAACCCGTTTAAAAGAATACCGATGTCTATACCAATTATATCACCCTTCTTCAATGAAACATTCTTACCCGGGATACCATGTACTACAACTTCATTTATTGACGCGCAAACAGCACCCGGAAACCCCCTGTATCCCAAAAAAGCGGGGGTACCATTTTCTTTCTTGATCTTATCTCTGGCAATTTTGTCAAGTTCGTACGTTGTTATGCCTTCTGAGATATTCCTTTCAAGTTCATCAAGCACAGAAGCTGTAAACATACAAGCTGCTTCAATGCCTTTCAATTCATTCTCATTATAAATATATATAGCCAAAATAATTTATCACTTCAACATTTAATACTCTTATTAACAGCTCCGACTGTCTAACGACGTCCCCTCATTTTTCCCTTCTTAAAAAAACCATCATAATGTCGCATGAGCAGTTGTGATTCTATCTGCTTTATTGTATCCAGGGCAACACCTACTATAATGAGAAGCGATGTACCGCCAAACATGTATGCCATCGATGGTGATACTTCTTCCGGCCATATCCTGATTATAAAATCTGGAACAATGGCGATCATGGCCAGGAATATTGATCCGGGCAACGTGATCCTGTTCATTATATATGTGATATGATCCGCAGTATTCTGGCCAGGTCGTATACCCGGTATAAAGCCACCATACTTTTTCAGGTTATCGGCTATGTCTACCGGATTGAACTGTATTGCCGTATAGAAATAACAAAAGAAAATGATCAGTGCACTGTATATTATCATATACGCCGCTTGTCCCGGAGACAACCAGTATTGAATTTTTGCAAAAATTGGATATTCTGAACCACCCAGCATGTTACTTATCTGCGCGGGAAAAAGAATAACAGATGATGCAAAAATAATTGGAATAACCCCTGCAGCATTTACCTTGAGGGGGATTGCCTGGGATGACATCTGTACCATCCTTCGACCAACAACCCTTTTACCGTATTGCACCGGTATCTTCCTTGTACCAAGTGTCAACATTATTGAGGCAGCAACCACAAGTACAAATATACCTATCAATATTACCCCAATAATGGGGTCACTCCTGGTTACTATCCTGTTAACTGTATCATGAGTAGCGCTGGGCAGCCGTACAACGATACCCGCGAAGATCAAAAGAGATATCCCGTTCCCAATACCTCGTTCGGTGATAATCTCACCAAACCACATTAACACTATGGTTCCGGTTGTTATCGCAACAACTGCGATTATAACAAACCCTATTCCGGCATCCGCGGCAACCACCGCGCCCTTTGCCGAAGTCATTGATTTCATCCAGACTGTCAGACCAAGGGACTGAATTGCACACAGTATCACAGTACCATACCTGGTGTACTGGTTAATTTTTTTCTGACCTTCGGGTCCTTCTTTAGAAAGTCTTTCAATAGCCGGTATAACAACAGTCAACAACTGCATTATAATCGATGCAGATATATACGGCATAATACCCAGTGCGAATATGGTAAACCTTTTCAGGGCACCACCGGCAAAAAGGTCAAAAAAGTCCAGCAAACCACCTCCCTGGCTTTTTGCGGCTTGATCAAAATATGCCTTTAGGGCATCAACATTTATACCCGGTATTGGTATATGTGCACCAATACGATATATTACCAGTATTGCCAGTGTAAACAGTATACGCCTGCGTAACTCGGGAACCTTGAAAATGTTAACCACTACGTTTGACATCGGGTTTACTTATCCTTTTTTTCTTTTTCTTGTTTGATCTTTTCTCTTTTTTCTGTTGCGCCACCGGCAGCTTCAATTTTATCCCGCGCACTTTTTGAAAAGGCATCAGCAACAACTTTCTTAGATGATTTCAACTCCCCATCACCAAGTACTTTTACAGCCTTACCGGCATCACCAATCATGCCAAGCGAAGCCATCAGGGCAGGATCAACGTCATTTTCATTTACCTTTTCCAACTGCCCAACATTTACCAACTGGAAGTCTTTCTTGAAAATGTTATTAAAGCCTCTTTTGGGAACACGCCGCTGCAGGGGCATCTGCCCGCCTTCGAACCAGGGACGTTTCGTAAAACCTGACCTGCTTCCCTGTCCATCCTGCCCGCGGCAACATGTTTTTCCACGGCCGCTTCCCGGGCCACGTCCAACTCTCTTTCTTCTCTTTATTGATTTCGGTTTTTTCAGTGTATAAACTTCCATGAAAAATACCCACCTGTTATTTCTTAATTTCTTTTACTTCAACCATGTGCTTCACAACGTTTATCATACCACGTATGACAGTGGTATCCTCGTGCTCTCTGGTGCTATCCATCTTCCTGAGTCCCAGTGCACGCAATGTCGCCTTTTGTTTCGGTTTGGCACCTGTATAACTTCTTCTTTGAGTAATCAATAATTTCGTTGCCATCGTTCATATCCTCTACTTATGGTTGCCACAGTTTATTCAGGGGTATTTCTCTAAGATCTGCAACTTCTTTCAGACTTCGCAACCTCATCAATCCATTCATTGTCGCCTTCACAATGTTAATAGGGTTCCGCGAGCCGACGGATTTTGCCATCAGGTCAGATATACCTGCCCTTTCAGCAACCGCCCTTACCGAATCACCGGCGATGATCCCGGTACCGGGTGTTGCAGGCTTTAATATAACCTGTGCTGACTTGTACTTGCCAATTATCTGATGCGGTATAGTGTTCTTGTTCATGTTTATTTTGTAAAGGTTCTTCTTCGCATCTTCAACGCTTTTCCTTATAGCATCGGGAACTTCATTGGCCTTTCCAAATCCTATACCAACATGCCCGTCTGCATCGCCAACAACTGACATTGCATTAAAGGAAAAACGTCTACCCCCTTTTACAACCTTCGCCACACGATTGATGACGATCACTTTCTCGGCGAGTTCAAGTCCTTCTTCTTTTATCTTCTTTCGCTCAATTTTCATCGATCACCACTCCTAGAATTCTAACCCGTTTTCTCTGGCTGCATCAGCAAAAGCCTTGATCTTTCCATGGAACAAGTACCCATTCCTGTCAAAAACAACGCTTTTTATCCCCTTTTCACTGGCCCGCTCCGCGATCAGTTTGCCCAGAGACTTTGCGGCATCCATATTCCCTTTACTCTTAATGTCAGGAAAAGACTTTTCAAGGGTTGAAGCACTCACAACTGTATGTCCCTTTGAATCATCTACTATCTGACCATAAAAGTTTTTGTTTGACCTGGAAATACACAGTCGCAACTTTTCACTGTTGCGTCTAATCCTTTTCTTAACACTGTATCTTCTTCGAAGATACCGTTTTTTCTTTAATGCAAGCTTATCCATAACGTATCCTCTGGTTATCTCCGATTATTTGGCAGCCTTACCGGCTTTTCGGCGAACGTACTCGTCCCTGTATCTTATACCCTTTCCTTTATATGGCTCGGGGGGACGCAACTCCCTTATGTTCGCGGCAACCTGGCCCACCTTCTGCTTATCAATTCCCTTAACCTTGATCCTCGTGGGATCAACCACCTCAATAGTTATTCCCTCGGGAGGGGTAAATGTAATTGGATGAGAAAAGCCAAGCTGCAGTTCTACATCCTGGTTTTTCTGCAGCGCCCTGTATCCAACGCCGTGTATCTCGAGATCCCTCTCAAACCCGGTTGAAACACCGGTAACCATGTTGGCTACAAGGGCCCTTGAAAGACCAAAAAAAGCCTGCAGTTTATTATCTTCCTCTGCATCCTTTTTTTCCACGTACAGGACATTTTCTTCCTGCCGCACATCTATACCATCAATGACATCCCAGCTCAGATTACCAAGAGGCCCAGAAACGCTGACCTTCTGTCCTGATATCTCTACTTTAACCCCATCGGGTATTTGTATCGGTTTTTTTCCTACTCGTGACATATCGATTACTCATTTATCCCGTATTATAATATCTCGCAAAGCACTTCGCCACCCACATTAAGCTGCCTGGCGGCCTTATTCGTTATGATCCCTTTTGACGTGGAAAGGATCCATATTCCAATGTTATTATACACAGGCTTCAGATCATCAGCCTTAATATAAACCCTTCGCCCCGGCTTACTAATCTTTCTCATCTTTAAGATCGCAGCTTGATTAAGATCGTTATACTTTAAGTATACTCTCAGAATTTTCTGCTTATTATCATCAATGATCTTGAAGTTTTTAACATATCCTTCATCTTTCAAGATCTTGGCAATAGACATTTTAAGCTTTGATGAAGGTATATCAACTTTAAGATGGCCTGCCTGCATGGCATTCCTTACCCTTGTTAACATGTCAGCTATAGGATCAGATACACTGCTCATTTTCTTTAACCACTCCCTTATTTTTTACCAAGATGATTTCGTAACACCGGGTATTTTGCCTTCATTTGCAAGATCCCTTAAACATACCCTGCACATTTCAAATCTTCGAATATATCCTCGTGGTCTTCCACATATTCTACATCTGTTTCTATGTCGTACCTTGTACTTTGGCGTTTTTCGCATTTTTGCAAACATTCTTTCACTAGCCACAATATTACCTCGCTTCTTTAAATGGCATTTTAAATTCATCAAGGAGCGCCCTGGCTTCTTCAGAATTACTTGCCGTTGTTACTATGGTAATGTTTATCCCGTAAATCTGATCTACTTTATCAAAATCTATCTCGGGAAATATTATCTGCTCTTTTATTGAAAAATTATAGTTACCAAAATTATCAAATGATTTTGGAGAAAGACCCCTGAAGTCACGAACTCGAGGCAACGACACATTTATTAACCTGTCAAGGAATTCATACATCCTTTCTCCACGCAGGGTTACCCTGCAACCAACATCGTATCCTTCTCGAATTTTAAATGCTGCTATGGATTTCTTGGCAACTGTTTTTACAGCCTTCTGCCCTGTTATGGCAGCCAATTCGTTCATTGTTGCATTGAGTGCATTCGCATCCGAATGCGCATCCCCAATACCCACGTTAAGAACTATCTTCTCTATTCCAGGTATCTGCATAGGGGATGAATACTTGAATCTTTCCATTAGATTCTTTTTCACAGTTTTATCATATGTTTCTCTAAGTCTGGAAGCCATTATCATCACCCTTTATTAATCAAAACTCTTTCCGCATTTCGTGCAAACTCTGATCTTGTTACCATCTTTTTGCTTGCTCCCTATGCGTACTGCCTTCTTGCACTTGTCACAGAAAATCATGGCATTTGATAAGTGAATGGGATACTCAAGGGTTATGGTGCCACCCTTGGGATTTTCCTGTGAGGGACGCACAAACTTCTTCTTCTTGTTTATTCCCTCGACAACAACTTTGCCAAGTTTCCTGTCAACATACAGGATCTTCCCTCTTTTACCCCTGTCAGCTCCGGAAATAACCATTACGTTATCATTTTTCTTCAAATTTGACTTAACCATATCATTCACCTTTTATAAAACTTCAGGGGCCAGAGAAACAATTTTAAGAAAGTTCCTTTCCCGAAGTTCCCTGGCAACGGGACCAAATATACGTGAACCCCTGGGTTCTCCCTTGTTATCAATAATTGCAACGGCATTATCGTCAAATCGAATATAGGTTCCATCGGTTCGTCTTACTGGCTTTTTTGTCCGTACAACCACGGCCCGCAAAACGGCCTTTCCATGAACCTTTTTCCCCGTCGTATCCTTAATCCCGTATGAAGGAGTTGAATCCTTTACCGCCACCACGATAATATCTCCAACAGAAGCATACCGACGCCTGGTACCACCCAGTATCTTTATGCACTGAACCTTTTTGACGCCACTGTTATCAGCAACATCGAGCATAGTTTGTACCTGAATCATTGCGCTAACCCTATTTCACTTTCTCAATTATTTCAATCAGCCGATATCTTTTCTGCCTTGAAATGGGCCGTGTCTCTTCTATACGAACGACATCCCCAATTGAGCATTCATTTCGTTCATCGTGGCTTTTCACACGTTTTTTTCTTCTTACAAACTTGTGGTAGATGGGATGCATTATGTACTTCTCGATCTCAACTACGGCAGTTTTTTCCATTCTATTACTGACTACTTTACCAGTCAGCTGTTTCCGATTCTTTTTTTCCATTGCTCGCTCTTCCAACCCTTAATGATTACTTTTGCTTTTCTCTAATACCCAGTGTATATTCATTTTTTAGCGTTAAGATCCTTGCAATATGCTTTCTCAATTCACTCATTTTCTTGGGATTCTCAACACGACTTGTCACTGCCTTAAACCTTTCCAGTCTCAAAGCTTCTTTACTTTCATTTAGGCCTCGATTAAGTTCATCAATTGACAATTCTTCAAGTTTTCCTTTCATTCTATATATCCCTGATCATCTACGACTTGATTGATATTACCTTGGTTTTTACCGGAAGCTTATTTGATGCCAGCCTCAGTGCATCCCTTGCCAGCTGATCATCAACACCGGATATTTCAAACAATATCCTTCCAGGCTTAACATCAGCTACAAAGCCTTCAGGATTCCCTTTACCCTTGCCCATTCGTGTTTCCGCGGGTTTCTTTGTAAAGGGTTTATCCGGAAAGATCCGTATCCACAGTTTTCCTCCACGCTTTACCTTTCTTGATATGGCAATACGTGCAGATTCGATCTGTCGGCTTGTAATTTTTCCACACTCCGTACTTTTAAGTGCAAGCTCACCAAAGTTAATAGTAGAGCCCCTGACAGCCTTCCCTTTCATTCGCCCGCGCTGTATTTTCCTGTACTTGGTTCTTTTCGGCATCAACATGATATATAACCCTTATATACTATTACTTGGTTTTCCTTTTTACTGCATACTTGTCTTCTTCGGTATCTTCCCTTCCTGACAGCACATCGCCGTTATATATCCACACTTTAACACCTATTACGCCAAACGTGGTATGGGCTTCTGCAAGTCCATAATCAATATCCGCACGCAGGGTATGCAGCGGGATCCTGCCTTCTTTATACGACTCTGAACGTGCCATTTCTGCGCCATTAAGGCGGCCTGAAACGTTTACCTTAATTCCCTGAGCACCGCTCCTTACTGCACCGGAAATCGCCTGCCTTACTGCACGCCTGTAAGGGAACCGTGATTCAAGCTGCTGCGCGATCTGCTCTGCAACAAGCTTAGATGTTTTCTCGGGTTTTTTCACCTCGTGAATGTTTATATACACATTCTTTGAGGCTATCTTCTGTAAATCTTTTTTCAACGCCTCTATATCAACACCTTTCCGGCCAATCAGCAATCCAGGTCTGGCTGCATGGATGTTTACGTTTAATCGATCAGGGAACCTTTCGATGATGATACGTGATATACCCGCATTCCCAAACCTGTTATCATCAGATCTTTTCCCTTTACCATGCTTCTTCTCGATAAATTTCTTTATCTTGATATCCTCATGGAGATTGTCCGTATACTCTTTCTTGTCTGCATACCATACGGAGTCCCAGCCCCTGTTTATTCCTACTCGTATTCCTATTGGATTGACTTTTTGACCCATTACTATTCCCTTCTATTACTAAAATTTTACCCTTCGTCTGAGAGAATTATTTCAATATGACTGGTTCGCTTCCTGATCCGGGTCGCTCTTCCCCGGGCACGCGGCCTGTATCGCTTTAGAGTAGGCCCTTCGTCTATTATGATCTTCTTGATATAGAGATCATCTTCTCGAAGATCAGGATTAGAATATTTCGCATTCGCTCCGGCTGAATAAAGCGTTTTCAATAGCAACCCGGTTGCCTTTTTCGGTATTGCCTTTAAAATATCAATAGCCTCGGGAAATGGATATCCCCTGATCTCGTCCGCAACCAGTCTTGCCTTGGAAGCAGATATCCTGTTGAACCTGGAAAAAGCCCTTGATTCCATTATCGTTTCCTCTTTGCTAACTTATCATCTTTACTGGTATGTCCTCTATAATTCCGTGTTGGAGCAAATTCTCCAAGCTTATGTCCAACCATGTTTTCCGTAACATACACAGGAATAAAATTTTTACCATTATGCACCATCAATGTATGCCCGATCATCTCCGGGAAAATCGTTGATCTTCTTGACCATGTTTTAATGGCCTTTCTGGTGTTGGTAGAATTCATTTCTTCAATCTTCTTGAAGAGCTTTATTTCTACGTAAGGTCCCTTTTTTAATGATCGTGCCATATTTACTTCCTTCTTCTCACTATCATGTTATCGCTGTACTTGTTCTTCTTCCTGGTCTTGTATCCTTTTGCTGGTATTCCAGTTGGAGAAACGGGATGACGACCACCTGATGATTTTCCTTCACCACCACCCAGGGGATGATCTATTGGGTTCATCGCCACACCCCGTACCTTTGGCCTGTTGCCAAGCCACCTGCTTCTTCCCGCTTTACCAACAGTAATGTTTATATGATCCTTGTTGCCGGCTTCGCCGATAGTGGCATAACATTCCCTGTTGATTTTTCTTATTTCACCGGATGGAAGTTTAACATTACAAAATTTGCCTTCCCTGGACGTTACCTGTGCTGCCACACCGGCAGATCGAACAAGCTGCCCGCCTTTGCCACGTGTCAACTCAACATTGTAAATACTTGTACCTGCAGGTATGCTCTTCAACGGAAGCGCATTGCCCGGCTTTATTTCTACATCCTCACCGGCTATGATGGTATCTCCTACCTTCAGCGAGGCAGGTGCTATTATATAACGCTTTTCACCATCCAGGTATACGATCAACGCAATATTTGCTGATCGATTAGGATCATATTCCAGCGTGGCTACCCGACCTTCTATACCGTGTTTATCCCGCTTAAAATCAATGAACCGGTATCGTCGCTTATGCCCGCTTCCACGCCGACGTACTGAGATCTGACCATTATATCCCCGACCTGCGTGGTCTTTTTTTCCTTTGGTAAGCGACTTCTCGGGGGTATCCCTTGTTATCTCATCTTTCGTGAGATTTGTCTTGTATCGCTGTGTTGGTGTTATCGGCCTGAATTTTTTAATACCCATCGTTGTTTTTCCTGAGTTCTAAGTCTTTTATTCCTATTGATTTTCAAACAGTTCTATCTTGTCCCCAGCCTTAAGGGTCACGATCGCTTTTTTCCAGGCTGGCGTATACCCGTACTGGTAACGAACCCTTTTTCTCTTACCGCGCACTTTCATAACATTGACGCGAACAGGTGTTACCTTGAATATCTCCTTTACAGCCTTCTTGACCATGTCCTTGTTTGCATCCCTGTTAACCTGGAAGACATACTTGTTACTCTCGATCATCTCTGTCGTCTTCTCGGTAACAATCGGTCTTATTAAAATATCATTATAGTTCATTACTTTTACCCTTTACTTGGCATACTTCTCGTTCAGGTATTGTACTGCGCTTTCAGTCATAACCAGTGTTTTAGAATAAAAAAGGTCCCTGCTGGATAGACGCCTGGCATTGTTATATTTAAACCATGAAATATTTCGCATTGCCCTTCTGATAGAAACATCTTCTCCATCAACTATCAAAACACCTTTATCGATTCCCAGCTTAGCGGCAATTGCCACCATCTCCCTGGTTTTACCGTTCTCAATTGAAAAATCTTCAATAACTTTAATTGCACCCTGTTTCGCTTTAAGGGCAAGCAGCGACCTGTACGCCTCGCGTTTCAGATTCTTTGGCATATCAATACGGTAGCTCCTCGGAGAAGGTCCAAATACAACTCCTCCACCAGTCCATTGGGGAGACCTGATGCTTCCATGTCGTGCTCTACCGGTACCTTTTTGACGCCATGGCTTGGCTCCTCCACCCCTGACGAATGATCGCTCTTTAGTGGCATGATTGCCCTGCCGCATGTTTGCATTCGCCGCTTTAATGAGCTCGTACACGAGCACATCGTTAACTTTTACATTGAACACTGAATCTTCCAGGTTCACCTGACCCGAGCTGTTTCCATCTATTGTATACTTATCCACTTGCATGGTGAAACCGCCTATTTCTCTCT
>CAYFSO010000077.1:0-14918 GCA_964345775.1 uncultured Leptospiraceae bacterium
TTTCCATCTATTGTATACTTATCCACTTGCATGGTGAAACCGCCTATTTCTCTCTAACAGTGATTATTGAATTTCTTGTTCCAGGCACGGCTCCGGATATAAGCACCAGGTTTTTGTCCTTAAGCACCTTCACTATTTTGAGATTTTTCACAGTCACCCTGTCTCCGCCATACCTGCCTGGCATCTTCTGTCCTTTCCAGACCTCGTTGGGATAAGCACATGCGCCTATTGCACCGGGTCCCCTGTGAAAATGGGATCCATGGGTCTTTCGTCCACCGCCAAAACCATGACGCTTAATTACACCTGCAAATCCCTTTCCCTTTGAAACACCTGTAACCTGTACCACATCGTCTTCCTGGAATATTTCACAGGTAAGCACGCTTCCCTCGTTCAGGCTTTCATCATAAACCGGAACTTCCCTGAAAACCTTTTTCAACGGCATGTCTCGTTTCTTCAAGTCCATTGCCACAGGTCTGGTCAGGCGACTTTCCCTGGCATCCATAAAGCCAAGCTTCATGGCACTATAGCCGTCTTTCTTCTCGTTTTTCTTCTGCACTACAACACAGGGCCCGAGTTCACATACCGTAACCGGAATTATAGTACCATCTTCTTTAAAAACCTGGCTCATTCCAAGTTTCCTGCCAATTAGAGCCTTCTTCATCTTGCTAACCCATTTTAGCCAATAATATCATTTCGCGTTTGCACACTATGTCTATAAAGAGAAAACTGACGATTATCAGGATTTAATATCGACTGAAACTCCGGCGGGAAGTTCGAGCTTCATAAGCGCTTCCACTGTATCAGAGTTTGGGTCAATTATATCTATAAGCCGCTTATGAGTTCGAATCTCAAATTGCTCACGTGACTTCTTATTAACATGCGGCGAACGAAGTACACAAAATTTCTCGATTCGTGTCGGAAGAGGAATTGGTCCTGCAACCTTCGCACCGCTCCTGTTAGTTGTCGCCACGATCTTTTCCGCCGACTGATCCAGCAGCTTCGCATCGTACGATCTCAGTTTTACTCTAATCCGTTGTCCTGCCAGCTTTGCCACTCTTTTTCCCTTTTTCTAATCTGAATCGAATTTTAGACCTGATCATAAAAAAATACATACAGTCATTTATATCATGTCAGGCCATAGTTTCTATGGCCTGACAACATGTAATACACGTCTTTATAAAATCAAGTAATTTTTTTTATTACTCAATAATCTTTGATACAACACCGGCACCAACGGTTCTGCCGCCTTCTCGAATGGCAAAACGGAGTGCCTCGTCCATCGCCACAGGGGTGATCAATTCAACTTTCATCTTGACGTTATCACCAGGCATAACCATTTCTACACCTTCAGGAAGCTCAATAATACCAGTAACGTCGGTTGTCCTGAAATAGAACTGGGGACGATAGTTGGCGAAGAATGGAGTATGTCGTCCACCTTCTTCTTTCGAAAGAACATATACTTCAGCTTCGAATTTATTGTGAGGGGTTATGGATCCCGGCTTTGCAAGAACCTGGCCTCGCTCCACGTCGTCCTTTCCAATACCTCTCAACAGGCATCCTACGTTGTCACCTGCCATACCTTCATCAAGGATCTTTCTGAACATTTCAACACCGGTTACAACGGTTTTCCTTGTTTCGCCAAAACCAACGATCTCAATATCATCACCGGTATGTACTATACCACGTTCTATCCTGCCGGTTACAACAGTTCCCCGGCCGGTAATAGAGAACACGTCCTCTATGGGCATAAGGAAAGGCTTGTCCTTGTCCCTTTCCGGATCCGGTACATAATCATCAAGAGCCTGCCCAAGCTTGATAATAGGCCCGCATGATTCACAATCTGCTTTCCCACAGCCACATTCCATAGCCTGCAGCGCAGAACCTGCAACAATTGGAATGTCATCACCAGGGAACTCGTACTTGCTAAGCAGGTCCCTTACTTCCATCTCAACAAGCTCTATCAGTTCATCTTTATCAGAAGGATCCAGCTGATCAACCTTGTTAAGGAACACAACGATATAAGGAACGTTTACCTGGCGAGCCAGAAGTACGTGCTCCTTGGTCTGCGGCATTGGACCATCTGTTGCAGCTACAACAAGTATGGCAGCGTCCATCTGTGCCGCACCGGTGATCATGTTCTTGATATAGTCAGCATGTCCCGGACAGTCCACGTGTGCATAATGCCTTTTGGGAGTTGTATACTCCTGATGCGATGTGGCGATCGTTATACCCCTGGCTTTTTCCTCGGGAGCATTGTCTATCTGGTCAAAATCGATTGCCTTACCCTCACCATATGCCGAGTAAAGACATTTTGTAATAGCAGATGTTAGCGTAGTCTTTCCGTGGTCAATATGCCCGATCGTCCCTACATTGACGTGTGGTTTACTCCTGTCGAATTTTTCCTTTGCCATTTCCTCTCTCCTTATTAAATATTCGTAGTATTTTTGACAAAAGTTTGAAAAGCAGTTCTTGTAACTGGATTTAAGAAATCGCGAAAAAACTGCTTCTAGTTAATGATCAATACTAAAAATATATGTTATTACAAATATATTGCATACCCCAGAGATGATTCTGAGTGTGTGAATTAAAAAAATATATGGGTTTTCTGTCAACCAATTAATTCTACGGGAAAAAGAATTTTTGTGCCGCAGCACCGGTCAACATGTACCAACAAGACAAGCAGTACTTAAAAAGTAACACAATTGCGACGTTTATCAAATATTTTTGGCTATTTTTAGTAATACCTCCCGGTAAAACGCGCCAGTATATGTTCCATCACATTTCGCGGCACCAGGTCATAATGGCTGAACTGCAGAAAATGAGAAGCCCTTCCCTGGCTCAGTGATCGTACACTTGTAGCATATCCGAACACCTCTGACATGGGAACAGTTGCATCAATAACTTTCAACTGACCACGCATGTCTATACTGTCAATTTTCCCCCTCCTGGAGTTCAGATCATTGATGATCTCGCCAGTATATTCGTCCGGCACTACCACTTCAAGTTCCATTATTGGTTCAAGCAGGGTGGGTTCTGCTTTTTCAACACCCTCTTTCATTGCAATACCTGCAGCGATCCGGTATGCATTTGTTGTCGATTCACCTTCCTTGTATTTCGCATTTTTCAGAATTGCCTTAATGTTCATTAACTCGTAACCGGCTATTACCCCGGACATCATCGCGTCCCTGAATCCATCTTCAACAGCCTCTATGAATTCAGCAGTAATCTGCGCATCCTGCAGCTGGTTTTCAAAAAGGAAACCACTTCCCGGCTCCATTGGTTCTACTTCAACTTCAACATGACCATATTGCATCTTGCCGGCGATCTCTCTTTCAAAAACATGCTGGGCACTGGCCGTCCTGGTTATGGTTTCCTTGTATGCAACCTGGGGATTACCCACATTGGCCTGAACATTGAACTCATTTTTCAAACGATCAACAATGATCTCCAGGTGCAGCTCTCCCATGCCGGATATGAGTGTCTGCCCGGTATCCGGGTCCATTTTAACCATGAACGTTGGATCTTCTTCCTGCAATCGTTCAAGTGAATTGTTCAGCTTTTCCTGGTCTGCTTTTGTACGAGGCTCTATTGCCACGGAGATAACAGGTTCAGGGAACTCCATTCTCTCAAGAAGTACAGGACTTTCAATGTCGGTAAGGGTATCACCCGTCTGCACTGTTTTCATGCCCACAAGGGCCACTATATCACCCGTATATATTTCTTTCAGGTCTTCCCTGTCGTCTGCATGCATGCGCAGAATTCTTCCGATTCGCTCTTTTTTTGTTTTGTCTACATTGAGAACCTGCTTGCTCGTTTCCATGTGACCTGAATATACACGAACATAACAGAGTTTACCCACATACGTATCTGATCTTATCTTGAAAGCAAGTGCACAAAAAGGTTCACTGTCATCAGGGTGTCGTTCCATTATAGATTCATGATCCTTTGGATCAAAACCTTTTATGGAGCTCACGTCTCTTGGGGATGGGAAATAATCAACAACACCATCAAGAACCGGCTGAACACCCTTGTTCTTCAAGGCGCTGCCGCAAAATACAGGGAACAACTCTGAAGACAGGGTAACCTTCCTTATTGCCGCCTTGATCTCATCCGCAGAGATCTCTGCTCCTTCAATAAATTTTTCCATTAAAAGTTCATCACGCTCTGCCAAAAGTTCGATCATTCGCTCCCTGTAAAGAGAGGCCTTTTCCATCACTTCATCTGGCACGTTCTCGGTTTCGTATTTTTCACCTGTACTCTCGTCACTCCAGATAAATGCTTTCATGGTGATAAGATCGACCATGCCCCGGAAGTTATCCTCACTCCCGATGGGTATCTGTAATGGCAGGGGAGTTGCAAAAAGTTTTTTTTCTATCATCTCAAGACATCTATCGAAATCAGCGCCAATCCTGTCCATCTTGTTCACGAAACACATCCGGGGTATATGATACCTGTCTGCCTGTCTCCAGACCTTCTCAGACTGTGGTTCGACCCCGGCAACAGCATCAAATACTGCTATGGCCGCATCAAGCACCCTCAGGCTTCTTTCTACCTCAACAGTAAAATCCACATGGCCCGGTGTATCAATAATATTGATCCTGGTGTTCTTCCAGGAGGTGGTTGTAGCAGCAGCGGTAATGGTAATACCCCTCTCCTTCTCCTGCTGCATCCAGTCCATCTCGGCGGTGCCCTCGTGCACTTCTCCTATCTTGTGGGTTTTTCCCGTGTAGAAAAGTACCCTCTCAGTAAGGGTAGTTTTACCAGCATCGATGTGAGCCATTATACCGATATTCCTGGTTCTATGTAACGGAAGTTCTCGTCCCATATGCAACACCTGATAAAAATACCAGGGTAACCGCCCTGGTATTTGAAGTAAAAATAAATACTACTATAATGATTTTACCACTTGTAATGTGCAAACGCCTTGTTGGCCTCTGCCATTTTGTGGGTATCCTCTTTTTTCTTTATAGATGAACCTGTATTATTATAGGCATCCATCAACTCACCTGCAAGACGCTGGTACATTGTTTTCTCACCTCTTGCCCTCGCATAGTTAATAATCCACCGTATGGCCAGTGCCTGCCGCCTTTCGGGTCGTATCTCAACGGGCACCTGGTAAGTAGCACCGCCAACTCGACGTGATTTTACTTCAACCTGGGGCTTTACGTTCTCAAGAGATGTCTGGAACACTTCGACAGGCTCTTTCTGCGTTTTCTCGGAAAGTATATCCATTGCCTTATAGAAATTGGTCTCAGAAACACCTTTCTTTCCCTGCAGCATCATGCAGTTAACAAATTTCGTTATCAGCTTACTGCCAAACTTCGGATCTGGCAGTATATCTCTTTTTGCGGGTCTTCTCCTTCGTGACATCCTGTAACCTCTTTACTCCTCAGTAAATATACTTAATTACGCCTTGGGCCTTTTTGTTCCGTACTTGGACCTGCCCTTTCTCCTGTCTTCAACACCAAGTGAATCAAGTGCACCACGTACAATGTGATATCGGACACCGGGCAGGTCCTTGACTCGTCCCCCTCTCACCAGCACTGCGGAGTGCTCCTGCAGGTTGTGACCTATACCCGGGATATACGCTGTTACTTCTATGCCGTTAGTCAAACGAATTCTGGCCACCTTTCGAAGTGCTGAATTAGGTTTCTTGGGGGTCACTGTCATAACCCTTGTACATACTCCTCGTTTTTGAGGACACTGTTTCAATGCCGGGGATTTGGACTTGTTGGCCCTGCTTTGTCTCCCCTTCCTGATCAACTGATTAATTGTAGGCATTTGTGCTCCTTTACATACTGAATAATATCTGGTTAATGCGACACATATATCAAAAGTTTACTGGTATATGCGTCGCAGCCCCGTTTTTTGTCAAGAAAAATTAACCTTCAGAGGGCACTTCTTCCTGTTTTTCATCTTCTTCTACCACGCCGTCGAGGTCTCCCGGCTTTTCCTGGTATACCTCGATCTTCTGGTATTCCCGAACACCGGTACCCGCCGGTATCAGGTGACCGATGATAACATTCTCCTTGAGTCCTCTCAGCTGGTCAACCTTCCCCTTTATTGCCGCATCGGTAAGCACCTTGGTTGTCTCCTGGAAGGATGCTGCCGATATGAACGATTCCGTGTTAAGAGCCGACTTGGTGATACCCATGAGAATTGGCATGGCCGTTGAAGGCTTTCCACCCTCTTCTACCACCCTGTTATTCTCATCGATAAAATCAAATTTATCAACTATCTGCTCTATTACAAAATTCGTATCACCGGGATCGGTAATCCTTACCTTTCTCAACATCTGGCGAACAATGATCTCGATATGCTTGTCATCTATGATAACACCCTGGAGCCTGTATACCTCCTGGATCTCGTTCACCAGGAACTTCTGCAGTTCTCTTGGACCCTTGATCTTGAGAATATCGTGAGGATCAATGGAACCGTCATCGATCTTTTCACCCTTGTTGATCCAGTCCCCGTCCTGCACCCTTAGGAACTTGGATGCCGGAATTGAGTAATCCTTGGATGTGCCGTCTTCTGCGGTTACAATTATCTTACGCTTATTCTTTGTGGTATCACCAATTCGCACTGTACCGTCAATCTCGGTAAGTGTAGCCGAATCCTTTGGCGACCTTGCCTCGAACAGCTCTGCCACCCTGGGCAAACCACCTGTAATATCCTTGGTCTTTTCAACCTCACGCGGGATCTTCGCAAGAACATTTCCAGCCTTAATCGCCCGCCCGTCTTCTACACTCAGGTGCGCACCCTTGGGCAGAAGATACGTGTTTATTTCGTCACCTGCGCCATGTACTTCTATCATTGGCTGCAGCTTCTCGGTCTTGTACTCCACGATGACCCGCTTGACCTGGTTCGTCTGTGGATCGACCTCTTCCCTGAGGCTCTTGTTGAGCTCTACATCCACGAACTTTACTTTACCATTGATCTCGGTAAGAATCGGCTCAAACCATGGATCGAATGTTACAAGTGCCTCGGTTTTTCCCGTAGTGGGGTCTACATCGTAGAATTTCTCTGCCTTAACGTGGATCTCCGCACCCACGTTGATAGGTATCATGTGCGGATCACCAAGCGTGTACAGTTTTTTCTTGTCAAGCTTCACTATCCCGGATTGAGGGGATTCCATGATGGTACCATCGGGCTTTTTCACCATGGGTGAACCACTATAGACTTTCTGGCCATCCTCAACCTGTACTTCCCAGTCGTTCTTTACTGTTTTTTCGTCTATGATCCTCTGCACGACGATATATCCCCGCCGTACGGATATTGTCTTCTTGTTACCTTCCTCGTCCTGTGCCTTAACAGTCTTGAAGGTTAACTCCTTTACGTAAATTGGGTAATTGAGCCGCACCTCGCTTTCCTCCACAGACCTGGACGCGATCCCCCCTATATGGAAAGTACGCATTGTGAGCTGTGTTCCGGGCTGCCCGATAGACTGTGCAGCAATAATACCAACTGCTTCCCCAATATCCACTGACCTTGCATTTGCGAGATTCCTTCCGTAACACTTGGCACAAACCCCGTGTCGGGCTTCACAGGTGAGCACTGAACGGATCTCTATTGAATCAATATCAAGCTCGTCTATCATTTCCGCTGTGGCATCGTCTATGATCTCGTCAGCGCCGCATATAACCTTTTTTGTCACGGGGTGTATGAGATCGTACAACAGTGTTCTTCCCAGTACGCGGGCACCAAGAGACTCAATTACCTCGTCACCCTCTTTGATAGGGAACACGTCAATGCCAACCGTGGTATTACAGTCATCCATGTTGATCACAACGTCCTGTGCAATATCCACCAGTCGCCTGGTGAGATACCCGGCATCAGCGGTCTTGAGTGCGGTATCGGCAAGACCCTTCCTGGCACCATTGGTTGAAATAAAATACTCAAGTACCGTCAAGCCTTCCTTGAAGTTGGCACGAATGGGAACGTCGATGATCTCGCCGCTGGGCTTTGCCATCAGACCACGCATCCCTGCAAGCTGACGGATCTGCTGTTTACTCCCCCTGGCCCCGGACTGTGCCATTATAAATATGGGGTTAAAGCCATCGACATCATTTGCCATTTCCTGGAACATTACGTCAGTTACTTCCTCGTTGGTCTTTGTCCACAGGTCGATAACCCTGTTATACCGTTCCTCGTTGGTAATATACCCGTTTCGATATTCGTTCTCAACACTTTCAAGTTTTTTATCAGCCTGTGTTATGAACTCGTGCTTCACGTCAGGTATCTTGATATCCGACATGGAAATGGTGGGACCAAAGAGGGTACCGTACTTGTATCCAGTTTCCTTGATGGCATCCAGAGCCCTGACGGTTGCTTTTGGCCCGTGTCTCCTGAAAATTTTTGAAATTATGCTTGCCAGTTCCTTATCATTAACCGTGTAATTCACGTACTCGTAGCCTTCCGGTAGAATTTCGTTAAATATTATTCTTCCCGGGGTGGTAACTACAAACTCATCGCCGATAAGATATTTTATCCTTGATCGCATCTTTATCTGACCATAATCAACAGCCCTGGCCACATCTGCGTCGTTATCAAACATTGACATATGCTCCACGTCCTCGCTAAACTCCGAGGTAAGATAGTATATACCAAGCACAATATCCTGTGTGGGTGAAACCACCGGTTGGCCGTTAGCAGGAGAGAGCAGGTTATTCGCTGACAGCATAAGTGTCCAGCATTCGATCTGCGCCCTTGGTGACAGGGGAACGTGAACCGCCATCTGGTCACCGTCGAAGTCAGCGTTATACGCATGACACACCAGTGGATGAAGCTTGATGGCTTTCCCTTCTACAAGAACCGGTTCGAATGCCTGTATACCAAGCCTGTGGAGAGTGGGAGCCCTGTTTAAAAGCACAGGGTGTTCAGATATTACATCCTCGAGAACCTCCCAGACCTCGGGCCTGTCGTTCTCTACCATTTTCTTGGCTGATTTAATATTCTGCACATACATGTTGTCAACCAGCCTTTTCATTATAAAAGGCTTAAACAACTCAACAGCCATCTTCTTTGGCAGGCCGCACTGGTATATCTTCAGCTCGGGTCCAACAACGATTACGGAACGCCCGGAATAGTCTACCCGCTTACCCAGCAGGTTCTGCCTGAACCTTCCCTGTTTTCCCTTGAGCATATCGCTGAGAGACTTGAGCGGCCTGTTAGCCTTGCCCTTTACCGCACGTTTTCTCCTGCTGTTGTCGAACAGGGCATCAACGGCTTCTTGGAGCATTCGCTTCTCATTGCGCACAATTATATCGGGAGCTCTCAGCATAAGAAGACGCTTCAGCCTGTTGTTCCTGTTGATAACACGCCGGTAGAGGTCATTCAGGTCTGATGTTGCGAACCGCCCACCATCCAGCTGTACCATGGGCCGAAGCTCGGGAGGAATGACCGGGATAGAATCAAGGATCATCCACTCAGGACGGTTTCCCGAATCCCTGAAAGCTTCAATGATCTCAAGTCTTTTGATCAGCTTCCTGTCAACCTTGGACTCATTGTCAGCGATCTCCGCCCTGAGGTTCCTTGACTCCTCGTCAAGATCAATGCGCATCAGCATTTCCTTGACGGCGGCAGCTCCCATGTCTGCGAAGAAGGTATCCCCTTCTGTTTCGTAATAATGGTTAAATGTTTCTTCGTCTATTATTTCACCGGCTTTCAACTCGGTATTCCCCGGATCGATAACCACGTATTTCTCGTAATACAGGATGGACTTGAGGGCATTTACCGTCTGGTTCAGGAGCAGCCCAACCCTGGACGGTACCGACCGGTAATACCAGATATGGGCAACTGGACATGCAAGTTCAATATGCCCGCCTCGTTCGCGCCGTACCTTGTAATGGGTTACCTCAACACCACAGCGGTCACACACGACGCCCTTATATCGAATGGACTTGAATTTTCCACAGTAGCATTCCCATTCCTTTGTGGTACCAAAAATCCTTTCGCAGAACAACCCATCACGCTCTGGTTTCAGGGTCCTGTAATTAATGGTTTCCGGTTTCTTCACCTCGCCGTAAGACCATTCCCTGACCATGTCGGGTGAAGCTATTTTAATCTGGATCGAATTGAAATCGTTAAAATCTCTCATCATAATTCTTCACATACCTTCTTATTCAAAAATTTTTGCGAACACCTAAAGGTAAGTAAACACACTACTCGTTATATGTTCTCCAGAGTGTCCAGCTTTATCTTGCGCTTGGTTTTACTGAAACCTTCGCTCCACTCTGAAAGGCTTATCTCGTTATTTTTGTCGTCGTAAATTCTCACATCAAGTGCCAGTCCACGCAGTTCCTGTATCAATACATTGAAAGATTCAGGCACACCGGGTGTTGTTGTATTGATGCCTTTTACTATGGCCTCGTATATCCTTGCGCGCCCCAGCATATCGTCTGACTTGACGGTTAAGAGCTCCTGCAGGGTATAGGCGGCACCGTATGCCTCAAGGGCCCATACCTCCATTTCGCCAAGCCTCTGACCACCGAACTGCGCCTTTCCACCCAGCGGCTGCTGTGTAACCAGGGAGTAAGGACCGGTTGAACGCGCATGTATCTTGTCATCGATCATATGCGCAAGTTTCAACATGTAGACCTCCCCTACCATAACCTCGTTCTCAAAAGGTTTACCAGTCCTGCCGTCGTACAATACCGTCTTGCATGACTCCGGCAATCCCGCTTTTTTCAGGTAGTCACGGATATCTGCTTCTGTAGCACCATCGAAAACCGGTGTCTCTATCAGGATATCCAGTTCCTTTGCAGCCCATCCAAGCTCAGTTTCAAGCAGCTGCCCGAGGTTCATTCGCGAGGGAACGGAAAGAGGATTTAACACGATATCTACCGGTGTTCCGTCAGGAAGGTATGGAAGATCATACTCTGGAACAATTTTTGATATGACCCCCTTGTTACCATGACGGCCGGCCATCTTGTCGCCAACCGATATTTTACGCTTGGAGGCGATATATACCTTAACCAGCTCCTCTACGCCGGGTGACAGCTCATCACCATTCTCACGGCTGAACCGTTTTACGTCCACTATTATGCCTTCAACACCGTTGGGCACTCGCAGCGAGGTGTCACGTACCTCCCGCGCCTTCTCGCCGAATATTGAATGCAGCAGTTTATACTCAGGTGTGAGGTCCTGTTCACCCTTCGGGGTCACTTTACCAACAAGGATATCCCCGGGAGCAACATACGCACCCAGCCTGACTACACCGTCCGCGTCAAGGTCCCTGAAGGCCTTTTCGCTGAGATTCGGGATATCCCTGGAAATAACTTCACGTCCAAGCTTTGTCTCACGTGCTTCTACTTCAAACTGTTCAATATGTACGGATGAAAACGTGTCATCCTTTACCAGTCGTTCTGAAATAAGAATGGCATCCTCGAAGTTATACCCCATCCACGGCATAAACGCTACCGTGATGTTCTTTCCAAGGGCCAGCCGTCCATTGTCGGTTGCGGGGCCATCTGCCAGGATATCTCCTGACTTTACCTTCTGACCCTTTCGTACTGCGGGCCGCTGGTTAAAGCTGGTTCCCTGGTTTGTTCGCTTGAATTTCTGCAGCCAGTATTCGTCAATATCACCATTGGACGCTTTCACCTTTACCACGGCACCGTCTGCGTATACAACTTCACCCGCCCTCCTGGCAATGATGATAACACCGGAGTCATGGGCGGCAGCCTTTTCCATTCCTGTACCCACCAGGGGTGCTTCTTCGACAAGAAGCGGAACTGCCTGGCGCTGCATGTTTGAACCCATGAGTGCCCGGTTCGCGTCATCGTGTTCCAGGAAGGGTATTAAGCATGTGGATACTGAAAATACCTGGTCAGGAGAGACGTCCATATACTGGATCTCTTCGGGCTTCTTGTATGGAAAATCACCCCTGTGACGACATGGTATAAGTGATTTCACAAACTTCCTGTTGTCGTCTATCAGCGCATTGGCCTGGGCGATAAAATTCCTGTCCTCCTGGTCAGCCGTAAGATACTCTATTTCGTTGGTGACCACACCCTTTTTCACCACCTTGTATGGTGTTTCCATGAAGCCGAAGTCGTTAATCCTTGAATAAGTACTCATTGACATGATCAGTCCAATATTTGGCCCTTCAGGTGTCTCGATGGGGCACATTCGACCGTAATGAGAGGGATGCACGTCACGAACTTCGAACCCGGCCCTCTCCCTTGTGAGACCACCGGGACCAAGAGCGTTGAGTCTTCGTTTATGGGTCAGTTCAGACAGCGGGTTATTCTGGTCCATGAACTGCGAAAGCTGACTTGAACCAAAAAATTCATTGATAACAGCAGTAATTGGCTTAATACTTATCAATGCCTGCGGCGTGACCACGTCCAGGTCCTGTATGGTCATACGTTCCTTGATAACACGCTCCATACGCTGAAAACCCAGCTTCACCTGGTTCATAATCAGCTCACCAACTGAACGAACACGCCTGTTGCCAAGGTGGTCAATATCATCCACGCCATAGCCGTCAACCTCGGCAATGAGGTACAACATGTACTTCACTGTTTCAACGATGTCCTCTTTAACGAGGGTATCCTCTTTGCGCTCCTGCATGTCGAAGGCAAACTTGCGGTTGATCTTGTAACGGCCTACTCCCCCGAGGCTGTATGACCTCGGGTTAAAGAACAGCCTGTTAAGTTCGTTGGTTGCATTGTCAATATTGGATGGCTCACCGGGACGAACGATCTGGTGAAGCTTCAACAGCGCTTCCTCGGTACTCTTGCATTCGTCCTTCTCCAGTGAATTGATAAGATACGCGTCATCCTTGTTATTGGGGAAGTCTATTACCTGTACTTCCTTGATCTTTTCTTCTTTCAGCGTGTCTATGGAGTCTATTGTAATTCTCTCGCCGGCATCCAGTATCACTTCGCCGGTCTCCCTGCTTACGATATCAGCCGCCACACGTTTGTTTATAAGGCTTTCATAAGCCTCTTCTTTTGTTAACTTGACAGTGGTGGTATCATAAAACAGTTTTATTACTTCTTCATTCGTTTCGTACCCCAGGGCCTTTATGAGTACAGTCACGGGGAACTTTTTCTTCCTGTCAATACGGCACACGACAAGACCCTTGGTGTCCATTTCAAATTCCAGCCAGGAACCCCTGTCAGGTATCACCCGGACGTTATAAGTTCTTTCATTATCTTCATAGAAAAAGAATATACCTGGAGACCTGTGCAGCTGGTTGACCACAACTCGCTCGGCGCCATTTATAATAAAGGTTCCGCTTTCAGTCATCATTGGAATGTCTCCCATGTACACCGACTGTTCACGGACCTCCATACTGTCCTTCTTGATAAGACGTATGGTTGCTTTCAGAGGAGTAGCATACGTCACGTCCCGTTCCTTGCATTCAAGCTCTGAGTACTTGGGGTCTCCAAATTCATATTCGATGAACTCAAGGACAACATCCTCGTGGGGGCTCTCAATTGGGAAAGTTTCCCCGAATACCGCCTGGAGGCCCTGGCTCTTTCGCTTGTTTGGTGCGACTTCGGGCTGGAGAAACCACTTGTATGAACTGACCTGGTTATCGATCAGGTTTGGAAGTTCAATACCTGGATCAATTTGTCCGAATCTTATTACTTTCTTTTGTTTCTGCATGGATTTTTTCCCGATAAAAAATTTTCCTGAATACGCGTACACGCCCCTGAAGGCGTTCTAAAGATGTTTTTCACATGTTGTTACTGCGAATATTCACAATTCGCCTGTTTTGATAATTTGGTGTGCTATGAATGGCTTTCTCAATTCTTTTGAATGCCGTTTGAAGAAAATTTTTTATGATTATTAGACGCCAATAGGCTTGATTGCATCACAACCAAACCTATTGACCTAAATATACCATTATGTTGAAATTTTTTCAAATTAAATTTGCAACACTTTACTTGAGTTCTACTGTCGCGCCAGCGCCTTCCAGCTGTTCCTTGATCTTTTCAGCTTCTTCCTTGGCTGCTTTTTCCTTTACTGCTTTACCGCCAGCTTCAACAAGTTCTTTTGCCTCTTTAAGACCAAGGCCGGTAATTGTGCGCACTTCCTTGATAACGGAGATCTTGTTATCACCGAAACCGGTAAGCACAACATCAAACTCGGTTTTTTCTTCTTCAGCTGCTTCTCCTGCACCGGCTGCCGCGCCGCCGCCTGCTGCCACAGCTACTGGTGCCGCTGCAGAAATGCCAAACTTTTCTTCCATCGCTTCAACGAGTTCAGACGCTTCTATAAGCGTTAATTCGCTGATCGCATCCAAAAGTTCCTGTACTGATAATTTTGCCATCTTGTGTTACTCCCTATACTTAGTGATTTCTCAAGTTAATACGGACTCTGCCGTAAAAACTTATAAGGGGTAGAAAAGACATTGGTATTCAGACTGTTAAATACTAAGTCCTTTTTCGCCCTGAAATATTGTATCTTAAGCTGATTGCTCGTTTTGTTCGGCAACAGCCTTGATTCCTCTTGCCAGCGATGACATCACCTGCTTCTGCATCATCGCGATATTGGTAGCCGGACCATTCAGCAGTGACATGATCTGGGCAAGCAACTCTTCACGTGAAGGAAGATCCGCGATTTTCTTCAGCTGGGCTTCCCCGTATATTTCGTTATCCATTACGCCCAGGGAAAAACCAAATTTATCCTGTTCTTTTGAGAAATTCTTTAAGATCTGGGCCGCTTCGCTTAGATCCTCTTTGGCGAACACAACGCCAATGGGGCCGGTCAGGTGCTCGTTTATATCCGGGAAACCCGCATCTTTCAAAGCCCTGCTGAACAGCCTGTTTTTGACCACCTTGTAGTCTATATCCTTCTCACCAAGCGAACGTCTCAGCTTGTGAAGCGCTTCAACCTTAATTCCCGAATAGTCGGTAAGGATAATATTCTGCTTTTCCTTTAGCCTGTTGACCAGATCAGTAACC
>CAYFSO010000078.1:0-14800 GCA_964345775.1 uncultured Leptospiraceae bacterium
GGATTGAAAAAAAAGTGGGAAAAAATTTGGGGTCAGAGCAAAAAAGTGCGAAAAAGCGTGCAAAACCAGGGAAATGGACAAAAGGGGTCAGAGCATTAAGCGATAAACCAAAAGGGTCAGAGCCTCAACAAGCCTCAACCGAGCCTAAGTCAGGGATCAGGTAATCCGGGCAAAAGGGGTCAGAGCCTTTTCCCCTTTTCTTATTGACAGACCACTAGAAAATGAGAAATAAATAACGCAGACACCACACGCGAGGTATACAAATGGCAATAATAATACGAAAATGGTTCATACTCTCACTGGGCATATTTTTTGCATCATATATCCTGCCGGGTTTTCATGTGACAACCGTATGGATGATCATCATCGGGGCAGCCTTCCTTGGACTGTTTAACGTGACCATAAAGCCATTATTACTGGTTCTAACCCTGCCATTCAACATACTCACACTGGGATTGTTTACATTTATAATTAACGGGCTGGTACTCTTTATCGTAGGAAGCATCATGAAAGACTGGACTATAGATTCTTTCTGGACAGCGATACTTGCCGCACTCATCATCAGTATAATATCACTTGCGGTAAATTTTATTTTTGCCGAAGATAAAGAGAGATTCACTCGCATAAACATGCAAACCCGGAACAGCCCATATGACGAAGAATGACCAGCGGCCCCTGTTCGTCTCAATAGGAGCCGGCAAAAACCAGGTCCCAATGATGAAAGAAGCCAGGAATCTGGGTTTTCATCTTGTTGGTGTGGACAGGGATCCTCTTGCACCGGGACTGGCTTTATGTGATATCAAGATCCACGAATCAATACTAAACCCTGATGATATCCTTCCAAAGATAAACGAATTGTTCATACTGGGTGATATCAAAGGGGTACTCTGCCGGTCATACGGGAGATCAATCAAGACAGTTGCCACCCTGGCAGAAAAGCTTCATCAACCCTACCTTCCTCCCAAAATGGTTGAAGCCTTTAACAACAAGGCAGAAATGAAACGCTTTTTTATTGAAAATGGCATAATGACACCTGATTACAGGGTAACAACAGTTGATAATGCCCAAAAGATAGCTTCCGGAATGAGATTTCCTCTTGTTGTGAAACCATTAAGCGGTCACGGGAAGAGAAACGTGAAGCTGGTATATAGCAAAAAAGAATTACGTTCAATGCTGGCTACCTTGAAGAATAAAAAAGCCAGGTTTCTCATGGAAGAATACGTTGAGGGTGATGAACTAATAGTAATTGGTATCGTTCATGATGGCAGATTTTTTACAGTGGATATTTCCGACAAGGTGCGATCACCCCGTCCCTATTTCACCGATCGCATGCATCTTTTACCCTCAGTATATCTTGGGAACTTGTCAGAATACAACCAGCTGGGACAGATGATAGCAGGTATATTTCACATTAAAAGCTCTCCCCTGGTTATTGAGCTAATTGTCAATAAGAACGGTACCCCATTTGTAATAGAAGTGGTACCCGAATTTGGTGGCGAATACCTTGCAGACATTGCCATCCCCGCAAGGACGGGGTATAACATGTTTGAGCAGGCAATTCGATCAGTAACAGGTATGAATTTTACCCGTCCCCCCTTGCCCGCATCGTCCCCGGTGGTTAGCGTTAAGTATCTCTATGCCGGTGGAGGCAGGCTGCGATCATTCAATGACATATCTCCTTCACGTCGAAGAGGTATACTGCACGCCGAGATCTTCAAGAAAGCGGGAGACCAGCTCAAAGAACCCATTAATAATCATGACAGGCTGGGTGTTATTGTAACCAGGGGGAAATCAGTAAACCAGACACTTGACCGTGCAGGTAAAACCCTTAAAAATATGAATATCGAGATTGAATGACTGTGAATGAATGGGAAAAACATTATCACCGTGACAGGTCGGTACTCACTTATCCTGATGAGCAACTGGTACGCATGCTGAAACCATCCCTGGGGTACCAGGGGTCAGAGCCTCCTGCATCTATTGCCAGTATCCGGGCTGTTGACCTGGGATGCGGTACCGGAAGACACATGCGCCTCCTGAATGACCTTGGGTTACATGATAGCATGGGCATCGATGTCAGCCGCCAGGCCCTGGATCAGTGCAGCAAACATGTACCGGGCTGGTACATCCAGGCGGGTATTGACCATCTACCTTTAAGGGGTCAGAGCATCAACCTTGCCATAGCATGGGGATCACTGCATTACGCCCACAAGAACACAACTGCCGGCATGCTGGCCGAGATATACCGGGTACTCCGTCCCGGCGGACAGCTTTTCGGCACGCTGAGAAGCAGCCGTGATACCCATACCCGCAGGGGGCAAGACCTGGGCAGCAACACCTGGAGAACCAGCAGCAACGATATTGACGGCGCCATTATCTCGTTTTTCGACGAGGATGAGTTACGTGATCTTTTCAGTATATTCGACCAATTCCATTACGGCATCATGGAGCGTACACTTTTGGATGACAGGGACAGCATGGTATCACACTGGTTTTACCGGGCAGGCAAAAAGATATGAGCCGCGCCCCATCAGATTACGGACGTAACCGCTACGACCCGAAGCGGCAGGCCTGTCCATTATGCGGCAGCCCACAGATATACTTTTACCATCACATAAGTCATGGATCACATTCCTTTGATGTAGACCGTTGCAGGGAATGCGGTTTCATATTCATGAATCCTCCATTTAAAGACGAGGTAATTGAACAGTTCTACGGACGTGAATACTACGAGGGCAACGCGGAATATTCATATTTCGACGAAAGGGGGTCAGAGCCCTATTCCCGTTACGTGTGGAATGCGCGCCTGAAAACCATACAAAAATACGTGCCATCAGGCAAGCTCCTTGATATTGGCTGCGCATTCGGCGGTTTTCTCTCCGCTGCCTCCAGGTGCTTTGAGCCACACGGCATCGAGCTGTCCCCCTACTCGGCAGAACACGCCCGGAAACGCCTTCAAGCCCCGGTCCATTGCGGTACCATACATGACCATCCTTTCGAACCCGGCAGCTTCGACGTGATCACCATGGTAGAGGTGATTGAGCATGTGAAAGATCCACTGGCCCTTATACAGGAATGCAGAAACCTTCTACGTGATGGCGGCCTGTTGCTGGTGCAGACCGCCAACATGGACGGACTGCAGGCGAAACGCGCAGGCAAAGACTATGCCTACTACATTCCTGGCCACCTGTCCTACTTCTCGAAGTCCAACCTGACCGGTGTTCTTCTTGATAATGGATTCAGTGGGGTCAGAGCCTTCCAGCCGGTTGACTTCGGACTGATGCCCAAGCTGAAGAAATCACGAATGAACTTCCAGTCAAACCTCGATTACCTGCGATGGTTTCGCACAGGCTGGTACCATTACCGCAGCAAGATACATCTTGGTGATTTCGCCCTTACCAGCTCCATGGTACTCTATGCTTTTGCATAAAAAATAAATGTTGTTGACTTTATATCGTTAACGATACATTGATGTTTCATTTACTGAGCACATCAAAAATTGGTCAGCAGGATTATAATTTTTGATTTGACTTTTTACCTGTATGCATGTAATACACTCATTAAAATATAGTTATAAATACAGTTTTGTTGTAAGGCGGATCAAGCAGTCTTATTTTAAAATAATGCCAAGGAGAGGGCCAATGAAGAAAAGCATCTTTTTAAAGCTTTTGTGCGTTTTAGTAATAATCGCTTTACCATTGCAGGGTTTTGCGCTTACCAAGATGAGCGAGGATGACCTGGAAAAGAAAAAGGAAGGCTGGTATCCAACCGGTTTACCGCTTATCAACTATGACAGTGACAACGGTCTTGGATACGGAGCCCGAATTTACCTGTACGACAACGGTGCCAGGGATGACCAGTACTTCGCCTATTCACCGTACAAGGTACAGATGTATGCCCAGTTCTACCAGACAACAAATGGCTTCCAGTACCACGAATTTAACCTGGATATGCCCTACATTGCTGGTACAAAATTCAGGATCAAGACGTCGGTTGCCTTTGACAAGAAGATCAACGCAAACTATTTCGGCCTTGGTGCTGAGAATGCCCAGAGGGGATTCCTTGTAGATCCTAATAATGATGGCACGTATGAAGAAGAATTTGACAAGTACGCTGATTACGCAGATTACAAGACCCAGGACCTGGACAAGTATTATTTCTATCAGTATACCAAGCCCAGTTATTTCCTGAATATCTACAGGAACCTTACTGATGAATTGCGACTGTTGGTTGGTTTTGAGATCAAGAAGGTTACCATTGATACATGGGGTGGAGAAGAGTTCGATGGTGCTGACCAGACGACTACCCTGATTGAACAACAGCAACCAAACGGCATCGACGGTGGATGGTCCAACTTTGCCAGGTTCGGTCTTGGCTACGATACCCGTGACTTCGAACCGGATCCCAAGAACGGGTACTACGTGGATTATTCCTACGAGGTGGGCACCGAGTACCTCGGTTCAGATTACGATTTCTACAGGAACACCTTCGGTGCACGGTACTACCTGCAGATACTCAAGCCACTTGTACTGGCCATGCGACTTGGCTATACCGACATCAACGGAAGCGACGTACCATTCTTTGAGATGAACACCTTCGGGTTCCTGATCAACCGTCGAAACGGCCTGGGTAATAACAGGACACTTCGCGGTCACAAGGCAGACAGGTACGTTGGTAAGACCATGACCCTGGGTAACGCTGAGCTTCGATTCAAGTTTGCCGAGGCAAACCCGGGCGGACAGAACTTCAAGTTCAAGCTTACCGGTTTCTACGATGTTGGGAACGTGTACGACAAGTGGGACGATCCTTTTGCTGAACCGCGTTTTGAAGACTATCACCATGGTTATGGCGGTGGTCTGGTGATCGCATGGAACCTCTCTACAATAGTTCATTTCTACTATGGCATGAGTGAAGAGGATTCTTCCATTTCTGTTGACTTTATGCACACCTACTAAACAGGAAGCGTGTAAATTAAGACAACCCGTTTCCCCTCCCCATTAGGGAGGGGAAATTTTTATAATGACACAGTTTCTTACAGGTGATAAAGTTACGGTATGAAAACAAGTGATTTTATAATTTTTCTGTCAATAGTACTGACAGTATATATAGCAACCAATTATTATATTTTTGCCAGGGGGTGGCAGGCCATACCCAAAACCCCTGCCTGGAAATACGGATATGCCGTCGTGTTTACCCTGCTTGCCCTTTCCTACTGGATCGGCCGGATCGTTGAGCGCATTGACGTATGCAATGCCAGTGAAATATGCATATGGGTAGGTTCATTCTGGCTGGCGTACATGACGTACCTGTTTTTCGGGGCCCTCTTCGTTGATATACTCAGGGGACTTGCCAGTCTAACCGGTACCATGCCAACTGTCATTACCAACAACCCCCAGAAGGCCAAACAGGTGACAGCCATTGTAATACTCGCAGTTTCAACCATGGTCATTACCGCAGGTTATGTAAACGCCTGCATACCACGCATACGCCATCTTGCAATAGAAGTACCCGCACGGTCCGCGAAAATGGACAACTTACACGCCGTCCTGGTAACCGATATTCACCTGGGTACTATTGTTTCCAATTCACGCCTTGAACGTATGGTCAACAATATAAACAGGCTTGACCCCGATATTGTCCTTTTTGCCGGGGACATCGTGGATGAGGACATTAGACCTGTCATAGAAAAGAACCTGGGAGATACACTTAGACAGATCCGATCACGGTACGGTATGTACGCCGTAACCGGCAACCACGAGTACATTGGCGGGGTGGACGCAGCGGTGCAGTACATGGTAGACCATGACATTTCTGTCATCCAGGATGACGCTATAAGGGTTAACGATACCGTCTATATTGCAGGACGGAAGGACAGGACGGTAAACCGGTACGAGAACAGCCGAAGAAAGGATCTGAGTAAGATCATGAATACACTGCCTGGCGACCTTCCGGTTATCATGATGGACCATCAGCCCTTTAAGCTTGAAGAAGCCAGGGAAGCGGGGATAGACCTGCAGCTTTCTGGCCACACCCATCACGGCCAGATGTGGCCATTCAACTACATCACCTCTGCCATATACGAACTGAGCACCGGGCACATGGAGATAGATGGAACCCATTACTACGTTTCCACCGGGTATGGCACATGGGGGCCGCCTGTCCGAACCGGCAACAGGCCCGAGATCGTAGACATTCACATCACATTTACGAGGTGATCCGTTCCCGTGAAGGATATACCCGAGAATCGGCACATACGGATCTTCAACAGTATCGCTTCCATATACAGGCTCTTCTTCGGGTACCAGGTTCGTTTTTACCGGAAGCTCATGCAGGAACATGGCTTCCGTGTTTTCAATGGCAACACCCACAGCGTACTTGACCTGGGATGCGGTACCGGGGCATTTGTACATTACCTCTCAGGTACAGGCCTTGACGTAACCGGAGTGGATGCCGCATCCAGGATGATACAGAAGGCTCAAAAGCTCTCTCCACACCTGTCAGACAGGTTCAACACAAGGGATTTCCTTGATGGGCTGCCTTTTACCGACAACTCATTTGATATCGTTACCGCCTTCTACGTCGCGCACGGCCTCATGCCCGAAGAGCGACAAAAACTCTACGCCGAGGCAAAAAGACTTGCAGGGAAAACCATACTTTTCCATGATTTCAATCCGCACAGGCACTGGATGATCGAATTCGTTGAGCACCTGGAGGGCGGCGATTATCACGGATTCATCCGCAATGGCCCCGATGAGATGCGCAACCTCTTCAGTTCAGTTGATATAGTTGAAGTAGCGGAAAACGTGTCATGGTATATATGTACTCCATGATTGCCGAGGGAGACCGGTTTGAAAAAGTTTGCCTATACACTCGTATTCCTGTTCATGGTTTTTATTATCGGCATTTTAATATTCGGGTTTGATAACCTTGAAAAGGGAATACCGCTTCTCCCTCCTGTCATCGCCATCGGCCTTGCTCTTATCACCAGGGAGGTGATCTTCTCACTTTTCCTGGGAATGTGGGTTGGCGCCATGTCACTTGACCCTTCCGGCATAGAGCAGTGGTACGATTGGCTGCGCCTGCCGGTATCCGGCATGCTGCGGGTGATTGACACCTACATGGTGGAAGGGATCGCCGACAGGGATCATGCGGCGGTTATCCTCTTTTCTCTGGTCATAGGTGGGATGGTAGGGGTCATACACCGTTCGGGAGGTTTGAAGGGCCTGGTCAACAGTATCACCAGGATAGCATCCAAACCATCCCGCGTACAGAATTCAACTTTCCTGATGGGATGTCTCATCTTCTTCGATGATTACGCAAACACCCTCATCGTGGGGAACACCATGCGTCCCGTCAGTGATAAAATGCGAATATCACGTGAAAAGCTTTCTTTCATAATAGATTCAACCAGCGCGCCAATTGCCAGCCTGTCACTTATAAGCACCTGGATAGGCTATGAACTGGGCCTCATCGCGGACGCGTTCGAAGATACGGGTATTGAGATGGACGCCTACATGTGTTTCATACAGTCAATCCCATTCAGGTTTTACGCGGTGCTGCTCCTCGTGTTCATCGTTCTTTCATCTTTCATGCAGCGAGATTTCGGTCCCATGCTGAAGGCAGAGATACGCGCCCGCAGAAAAGGCGAAGTACTGAAACCCGGTTCCAATCCCCTGATGAAAGATGACCTGGATGCAGGTGAGCCCGCCCACTGGATGGTAGCCATAATCCCCATAGTCACGCTGATCTTTGCCACCATCGCCGGTCTTGTGGTCACCGGCATGCAGGCAGTTCAATCCGCCCACATCGAAGCCACCTTTCAGTCAGTTATAAGCAGTGCCGATTCGTTTGCCGCCCTCTCCTGGGGCGCCCTCACCTCTTCGGTTGCTGCCATACTGCTTTCAATTGTTACCCGGTCCCTTACTTTCGAAGAGTCAATGCGTTCGTGGCTGGACGGGGTACGTTCCATGGTACTGGCCGTTATCATACTCACCATGGCATGGGGTCTTTCCACCGTCATAAAAGATCTTGAAACCGCAAAGCTTGTTACCGAACTTACAAGCCTGGTGCTGACACCACAAATACTGCCACTGGCGGTATTCTTAACCGCAAGCTTTATAAGTTTTGCCACCGGCACAAGCTGGGGCGTGATGGCAATACTATTTCCCATCATCATACCTCTGGGCATGAATCTCAGCCAGATGGCGGGTATGAGCCAGCCTGATATGAATTCCATCATAATCATGTCAACAGGTGCGGTATTGACCGGGGCCATCTTCGGTGATCACTGTTCCCCCATATCGGACACCACCATCATGTCATCCCTGGCGTCCGGGGTTGATCATATTGATCACGTTGCAACCCAGATGCCCTATGCCATAACAGTGGGGTTTATCGCCTGTGCGTTCGGATACCTGCCTGCAGGGTACGGTTTTTCACCATTGATTTCACTTGCCATTGGCTCGGTACTACTATATAGTGTACTGCGTTATCTCGGCCGCAAACCCGATGATTTCCGTAAAGAGGATTAACAGCAACCATGTTCGCATTCGAGATCGTAGCAGAACAGAGAATAAAGGAAGCCATGGAAAGGGGAGATTTCGACAATCTTCCCGGCAGTGGAAAACCGCTGCCGAAGGACAACATAGACCAGATGCCTCCCGAGTTACGTGCTTCAGCCATCATACTTAAAAATGCAAACGTCATCCCCGAAGAGATGCTTCTGAAAAAGGAGATCAGCAACCTGCAGCAGATGATCGAAGCCTGTTACGATGACACACAAAGCCCCGCCTTTCGGCAGGGCTTTTTGTTTAGTTCCTAATCTTCTTCTCTGTTTTTTCAGGATGTTTTCTCAAGTGCATGTACCTGCTGTTGGCGGTTTCAGAAAACCGCTTTAATACTCCATGGAGATCTGAGCTTTCCCATATCTCGTTGAATTTCTCGTTCTTTTTCAGTTCATCGCTCAATTCAAAGAATACATCCTTTTCCGGGGTAAAAATAATATCCTCAATTTTCACTGACACGTCACTGTCTTCCAATACCCTGTTCAGGAAATTGGTAACGGTTCTGGCAAAGTGGTTTTCAAGATCCACAATATCTTCTGCCCTGCTCACCTTGTCTCTCAGGGTGGGTATGAATTCTTTCTCAACTCCTGTAAACGATAACTGTTTACCCATAGGTACCTCCAGACTTTTATTTTGTACTAAAATTATAATCAAAATAAGCCGGAAATACAACCCCCTGCACGGAGAAAAAGAGCTACCAGTCAGGAATCCTCTATTATGGAGAGCAGCTTCCGGGCCTCTGCCATGGCGGCCTCCTGTGCCACCATCACCCCTGACAGGGAAAGCATCAGCCCCACCATCTCATCCTGCAGGTTCCGTGGTGGTACAGGGATCTGCATTTGCAACAGTGTATCGAAGGGGATATCTTCTCCTGTAAGCAGCCCGGTATTGTAAAGAAAATGAAGCACATTCAGCAGGTAAAAGGACTCGCATTCCCCTGTCAAGGGCCGAAGCCCCACGCACCCCTTACCCGCAAGCGCACCGCCATGAAAGATGGGGACGATGGCAGAGGTACCCGCGTGCGGGCCTGTTACAGCAATCACCATGTCTCCTCCCTTGAGGCCATGTTCCTGCAGTACATTTTCAGTCACTATTTTCCGCTGTGCGTCATCATCACTGAATCGCAACGTTTTCACATGTTCCGGTTCAATAACCGGCAGTTCCACCTCCACATCCTGCTCACCAGGGGCTCTGACCCCTTCATCTTTTTCCGGGGCTCTGACCCCAATACTCACATCAGAAAGCCTTTTCAATGGAAACCTTGAATCCCTGAACACCGTGTCTACCGTGCAGTCATCCGCTGAATACCCTTCAACCCCCAGCATATTGGCCATTTTTACAACCTTCACCTGTTTTACCTTCTTGTACAGCTGTTCAGCATTCTCCAGCGAGTTTCGGGCCAGGTTTTTTGTTTCTTCAAGTAGTATACTCTCTTCCTGTTTCATTATTAGTAACCCCGTATTAAGATCATGCATTAAGCATGGGTGCATCTGTACATATGTCCAACAAATTTTACTTCTTTTTTTCTTGCCAACACCATGCCCTCTTCGTACTGTTAAAAACAGTACTGTAAATTCGCGATTTTGTGATATCCTTAAGGTACCATGGTGGCGTAATGACTTTAACCGGGGAGATTAACCTATGAATACACCGGCTGCCCTCTTTACCAGCCTGGAGGACGTGAATGCCTTCCGGGATGCCGTAATTGAGATGAATGGAAAGTTCAACTTTGAGAGGGAGGACATGCTGGAACTTGGTAACGTCTACTTTGACCGGTACCCGGACTGTTTCAGCAACCGTAATTGTGAACATATACAGATCGGCTACCATGTAACCCGCATATGCATGGTAGAGAAGATACTCAATGCCATAGAGAGTGAATACCGCAACGTGTACCGGCAGATGTTTTTCGATATCGGTTCTATCGAAAATGCAATACAGCAGCTGGTTGACAAACGCGGCCTTGAGAAGACATGGGAACAGTACAGCAGGATACAGGACGAAACAGAACGCGTAAGACAGGAAGTTGATTCACTGCCCACGGGCATGATCAAGGAGCGTTTCGTGGGAGGTATCACCAATCTTTTCAATGTACTGTACCTTATCAAATCCTATATCCGCAAGCAGGAACAATGAGACAGTATTTCAACAAAGAATTCATATCAAACATGAGCCACGAACTCCGCTCGCCCCTCAATTCCATCATATCACTTTCAAGGGTACTGTCCCTGCAGGCTGCAGACAGGCTTGACCAGGAGGAAAGGGAATACCTTGAAATAATCGAACGCAATGGAAGCCGGCTTCTCTCCCTCATCAATGACCTGGTTGAGGTGGCACAGATCGAAACCGGCATCATGGATATAAACCCCAGGTCAATATCGGCTGGTGCCATGATTGAGGACATATGCGACCGGTACGAAAAACAGGTACAGGAAAAAGGGCTGGTTCTTAACAGGAATTTTGAAGATGAACTCCCCCAGCTCACCACGGATGAATCAAGACTGTTCCAGGTGCTGTCCAACCTGGTTGACAATGCCCTTAAGTATACCGAAAAGGGCTCCATTTCCGTCAGTGCATACAGGGAGGAAGATTCCATCATAGTAAAAATAGCTGATACGGGAATAGGTGTACGGAAGGATGATATATCTCATCTTTTCGATGGATACCACCAGGGGGACGGCACCCTCTCAGGCAAGTATCCCGGCACGGGGCTTGGGCTTACCATCGTGTCCCGTTCGGCTGCCCTCATTCATGCCACCCTTGCCGTGGAGAGCGAAGAAGGCAGAGGTTCCACTTTTACCATCGCGCTGCCGCTGGAGTGGCCGGGAACTGCCGCCATTGACAGGGACACCTGTTCCACAACGCGGGTACCTCCACCCGGTACAGATGAAAAGACCATACTGGTCATCGATGATGATCCCGACAACATGACGGTACTGCGGGCCCTGCTGGGCAGCGAATACCACATGGTGTTCACCTACGAAGGCAGGGAGGGGATCACCCTTGCAGGTGAATTGATGCCGACCCTGGTAATCCTGGATATTTCACTGCCGGACATGAACGGCCTGGACGTCCTGCAAAATTTGAAGGGTGATGAGGCCACCGGCGGTATCCCGGTGCTGATAGTTACCGCCTCTGCCATGGTACATCAGCATGAGCGTATACGACGATCAGGGTGTGACGGGTTTATCACCAAGCCCTACCCGGTTGATGACCTTATCCAGACCGTACACCGTCTCACCGGCACACCGGCAGGTGATAAGAAATGAGCACCATCCTGGTTATAGATGACAAGCGGGATAACCTGGTCACCATGAAGGCCCTGCTGAAGAACCTGCTGGCCCACTGTACCATACTTACCGCCCAGTCAGGACAGGAGGGGATAGACATGGCCCTGTCTGACAAACCCGATACTGTCATTCTTGACGTGAAGATGCCGGGTATGGACGGGTTCCAGGTATGCAGGGAACTGAAGTCCAGGCCGGAAACGGCTCATATTCCCGTCATTTTTCTTACCGCCATAAAGACCGATACCGAGAGCAAGGTGGCGGGACTGAAGACCGGGGCCGATGCCTTTCTCACCAAGCCGGTTGACCCCGCGGAGCTTGAAGCACAGATCAACGCCATGCTGCGCATAAAGCACGCCGAAGACCTGCTCCGTAACGAGAAGGACATGCTGGAAAACAGGTACCAGTCCCTTTTCCACAGCATCAATGACGCGGTATTCATCCATGACAGGGACGGGAAGATCATGGAGGTGAACAGTTCCGCGTCCAGGATACTGGGATACCCTGACGAAAAACTTGTGGGGATGAACCTGCGTTCCATCACCGACGAAAGCCAGTTCAGGAACCTGTGCAGCTACTTCACGGCTGTCAGTTCACGGTCTGCCGCAACATGCGAGACATCATTTATCACTTCCGACGGGTACACCGTCCCCTTTGAACTGATGAGCACCCCCATAACCTACCTGGACCAGGACGCGGTATTGAGCGTTGCCCGTGATATTACCGAGCGGAAGGCCATAGACGAGGTGCGAACCCGGCTCACCGCCCTGCTTGACAACTCCGACGATGCCATAATCGGTACCACCACCGACGGCACGGTGGCCGGCTGGAACAGGAGTGCAGAACGCATATTCGGGTATACCGAGGAACAGATGAAGGGCTGTTCGGTTGGACTGCTTTCGCCCCCATACCAGCCCGATGAACTGCCCATGCTGGTAGAACGGGTATCGTCAGGCGAAACGATAGATCACTACGAGTCGGTGGGGATGCGCGATAACGGTTCAACCGTGTACATGCAACTTACACTGGCGCCCATCACCGATGCCGGCGCGCAGGTAATTGGCTGTTCCATCATTGCCCGAGATCTCACCGAGCAGAAGGAGACCCGCGCCAGGCTGAAACGGGACCGCAACCTGATGCGTACCCTGGAGGAAGCATCTCCGGCATTTTTCATGGCCGTTGACCCCCGTGGCGATATTCTCATGATGAACCGGGCCATGCTTTCGGCTACCGGCTACTCGCAGGATGATATTGCCGGTGCCAATTACCTTGAGGCTCTGACCCCGCCAGGCGAACATGACATCCTGATGGATCATTTCAGGAACCTTATCCAGACGCAAAGCACCCACGTGTTTGAAAGCACCGTTGTTGCTAAAAACGGCGCAGAGCTTTGCGTTGAATGGCACGCCAAGCCCATATTCAACGATGATGATATTCTGGACTTCTACATCGTGGTGGGGCTGGACATTACCGAGAGGAAGCGCCTTGAGCAGATGGTGATGAAGGCCAACGAGCAGGAACGAAACCGTATCGCCCAGGACCTGCACGACGGGCTGGGACAGCACCTTGCCGGCATCACCTTTAAAAGTGAAATTCTGAAACTGAAACTGAAAGAGAAAAACCTCAACGAGGTGCGGGACGTGGACGAGATCATTTCCCTGGTGCACCAGGCCCTTGAACATACCCGTTTGCTGGCCAGGGGACTCTCCCCCATCGATATTGAGCAGGGAGGGCTGTACCAGTCGGTGAAGAACCTCTGCGACCGGGTGGAAGCCGATTACGGTATCTCGTGCGTACTTCAGTGGGACAGCAACGCCGAGCCAGGCGACAGTACCGAGACCACCCATCTCTATTACATAATCCGCGAATCGGTGAACAACGCCATCAAGCACGCAAAGCCGAAGAACATTGTCATTACCCTGGAAGATACCGGCGAGTATATACTTTTGAAAATTGCCGATGACGGTTCGGGCCTGCCCGCCGGGGCAAGGGAATCCGGCGGCATGGGGTTGAATATCATGCAGTACCGGGCATGGATCGTTGGCGCATCCCTGCAGGTACAGGACAATCCCGGCGGGGGAACCCTGGTCACCTGTAATATCAGGAAGGCCGGCGAAGATGATCGCCCGCGTGTTGCGGGTAAAGGGGCCGCTGCTGACCAGGCTGCAACGGGAACTTCTTCAAGTATACTCATTGTGGATGATCATCCCATCGTTCGACAGGGCCTTGCAGAAATTATCGGCAGGACGGAGGGGCTGAAGGTGGCCGGCGAAGTTGGCAGCGCGGAGGACGCCATTGACTTCATATCGCGGGAAGAACCCCACCTTGTGATGGTAGACGTGTCCCTTGACGGGTCAAGCGGCCTTGACCTCATTAAGGCTTTGAAATCACGTTATTCGGGGCTGCCAACGCTGGTGCTTTCCATGTTCGACGAGAAGCTCTACGGGGAACGGGCAATCCGTGCCGGCGCCAGGGGCTACGTGATGAAACAGGAACCCCCCGAGAAGATCGTGAAGGCCATACGCACCATACTTGGCGGCGGTATATACCTTTCAGACTCCATCAAGGAAAGCATATTGAACAGCCTGGCCACCGAGCCTGCAGACGGCGCCTTCTCAGAGGTGGACACCCTCACCGACCGCGAGTTCGAGATCTTCCAGCTCATCGGCCACGGCCTTGGCAACCGCCACATCGCCGAGAAACTGCATGTCAGCATCAAGACGGTTGAGAACATCCGGGAGAAGATAAAGACCAAGCTCCACATGGAATCCTCCGCCGACCTCCTGCAGTACGCGGTGCAGTGGATGATAGAGAAGGGGTGAGTTGGTGTATAGTGTATGGTTGATGGTAGTTGGTGATTATTAATAATTTACTAAACACTATCAACCATCCACCATGCACTATACACCAACCACCATGAACCATACACCATAAACTATCAACCAATAA
>CAYFSO010000079.1:0-14792 GCA_964345775.1 uncultured Leptospiraceae bacterium
AGGACTCACGGATGGCCGCTTAGCCAGCCACATCACGTATCGCCATCACTGATCAGGGACACGGCATACAGCCCGATGACCTGCAGAAAATATTCGACCCCTACTTCAGCACCAAGGACCATGGTTCCGGGCTGGGACTTACCACCAGCTATTCCATTATTCACAAACACGGCGGCCACATAGTGGTGGATTCCACTCCCGGCAAGGGAAGTACTTTTTACATTTACCTGCCGGTTTCAGCTAACAGCACCTCGTCGAAAGAAGAGAGCATGGAGCAGCCGGATAACAGCATTGACGGCTCAGTTCTTGTTATGGACGATGAAGAGGCTATAAGGAATATACTCTCACAATATCTCCAGCAACTTGGATGCACGGTAACAACAGCAAGTGACGGTGAAGAAGCATTGGGGTTATTCAGGGAGAATATGAATAATGAAGAAGGGTTTGACCTGGTTATCCTGGACCTGACGGTGCCGGCAGGCATGGGCGGCATCGAGTGCCTGCAGCACCTTAAAAAGATTGAACCAGGGGTGCGTGCCATCGTAACAAGCGGCTACTCTGACAACCCCGTAATGGCGGATTTCAAGAGGTACGGCTTCAGCGGCGCATTACCCAAACCGGTTAATTTCAAATCACTGAAAGCCGCGGTTACCAAATCCATGTAGCATCATATTACCGGTACGAGATCTCGGCCACGGGATCACTGGTCTTGAGAACCACGTCACCTGTTGCTATGTTCCGGTAGACGATCTGGCAGTGTTTTATTCGAACAACTTTCCTGCCCGGCGGCAGTGTTATCCTGAAATAGAGATCCCGTGTTGACCCGTCTGATGAAAACACCTTTATTGTTTTAGCAGTATGGGTTACCTGTATATGGGTACCCGCATAAAAAACCATTTCACCGTACGCGTCTTTCACCGTCATCCAGCGAAGCCAGGGGGCATTTTTTTCCAACATGGAAAACTCTTTTGTAAATCCCTGTTTCAACCAGTTCCACCCGGAATACTCCTTTGACCTGCTTTCATCGAAGACGTCATCCGGATGTATAAAATGGCTCACTACCCCCATGTTATGGACGGCGTCATACAGTGAAAACCTGCCGTAATTCTGCAGGTAATACCCCGACGTGATCCTGGGCATCTGGAAAAACCTGTTGTCTTCTGTCCATGTAAATTCCTGTGTGCGCTCACCCAGCCTGCTGGTATACAATGCCGCTATCACCCTGATCTCGGGAAAGACATTCGCAATAGCTTTCATGCCGTCATCATCAATAATATTATGCGGTGCCACGTAGCTAACGGGGAGCATGGCTTCTCCATACAGGGCTATCCACTCCCGGCGTGCTATTCGCAGCGCGTCTTCCATGGCCTCCCTGTGGGGCCAGGGCTCAGACTTGTAATGCCCTGGACGGGTGGTGGTAAGCGACATGTGGTTGAACCCGTGCAGTCCCAGCTCCCAGCCATTGCGCAAAACATTCTTTCCCATTTTCACACTGAGATTATCTTCAGCCAGGTAGAAGTCCTTTATTTCAAAGGCATCGTCTTTATCCCCTTCTGTCTTCAAGTTGTAGTTAAATATAAGGTAAGAGGAGTATTTAAACCCAAGCTTTTTTTCGAGCATCCTGATATCGTTATACCAGGTATCCTGGATGAAGTCAGTGTCCTTTTCTTCAGGATATTTTTTCAACCGTTCAATTATGGCGGCAATTCTCTTCCTGTTCGTGCTGTCTTCTTCTTTCTCCAGCAGTTCCCGGTAATGCTTGATACGGTAGTCCCTGTATCCAATATTCCACCATGGTGCGGGAAAATCATCGATCATCATCATCCCGATATTGGCAAGCCCGGTTACGAAAGGTCTTGCAACCACGTGAAGGCTCTGCACAATTGTGCCCCGCATGTTCTTCGAGGTGGTGAGCATGTCGGTATTCCAGTAAAGGATCTTTCCTTTCCCAACACCGCGTGTCCACATAACCGGGTACTCACCTGCCCGTGCACCGGCAGCCTTCGCAAGCACCGTACTCCCTTTCACATCAGCCTTTTTCACATTCAGGTCAATATTTTTCGTATCCAGGGATACATTGTTCATAAAGAACGAAGGTGAGATGGTAAATCCCTCTTTTACAAAGGCGTACTCATTATCGTACGAGGTTACGCCAAGCAATGACCTGTACGAGTCGTTCAACCCGGCATCCCGTATAAATACCAGCCTTCCCCCATTTTTCACGTATGACTCAAGCAGCCCGGCCGGCAGGGAAGAAGTATCTTTAACCGCCACCATAACAGCCTCGTAAGGCGCCAGGTCTGCGGGAATACAATTCTCAAGCTCTTTAATTTTTATAATATCACTGCTGATCTTGGCATAGTCCAGGGCCATCTTCACGTTGTCCCTGGCTGCATCATCATTTTTTAGATCATCGTCAATAACAACGGCCACGTTCTGGTACCCGCTGTCATAAAACATTGAAGCCCGTATGAACTTCTTCATATCAAGGAGCACCTTCTCACCCCTGATGACATACTGTTCCATGGCAAACCCGCCGTTGCGGGAAGTGAGTATTACGCTTGAATCTCCCCGGTTGGGGATGTCCTTTTTGTCGGTTCTTCTTACTTTCAGGTACGTGGTCACGTCATCACGAACCGGCACTATCTGCTGGTAGTGTTTGGATATTGCAACGTTTTGCTTTGCGTCCTTCTCAACCATCCCGGGATCACGGTACACGATCTGCAGACGCGAAGGATCGTTGGTCCAGAAACCACGAAAGTTGAACCCCATTTTAAGGAACAGTGGCTTTATGTGCTTTTCCATCAGGTCCCATTTTTCCTTCCCGTCCTCCCTGTAGCCGTAGGCACCGTAGGAGTTCACGATAACCACTTTTACCCCTTTATCAATTGCCGTATCAAGAAAATGGGCGTACTCCACAGCCTTGTCCCTGTCTTCGGCAAGGCCGCCGTTGAACCAGGTAACGACCGCCCGCACCTCCTTAAGATCAGAAATATCGGGGACATCATCGCTGAAGTCATGGTACCTCACCTGTAACCCCAGTGACTTCAGATCCTCCTGGAAAAACCATGCGAGGGGGTTGTCCTTTTCTGAATACCCTTCCGTTGACCTGTAAAGCCCGAGCACGGTTTTTCCCCGTGGCAGGGCCATGGCCGGCATCACCAGCAGAAAGGTTAAAGCCGCGGCAGCCGCAACAACAAATACCCTTTTCATCTGCAGGACGTGAATGGCTTCAATACGCTTTTTAATATATCCTGATCTCATACCTGGCATCCAATCTTGAAGTATCTCCTTTCCTGAAAGGAGTAGATTCACCAGCCCCCGTGGGCTTGACATTTGCCGAACCCATCGCTCCCGATATTTTTTCGGCCAGCAGGCGGGCACGTTTTTCCGAGAGCACCTGGTTTGACTGGCCTGTTCCATCATCAGACGTATGAGCTGTTACCTCAACCGTTGTTACACCCCTCATGCCCTTCAGGCGGTCTACCAGCTGATCCAGTACCCGCTTCCCTTCAGGGGAAACCGTTACCGATTTCCTGGGATGGATGACACCCTGGTCAAACACGTACAGCGTCTTCACCCCTTTGTCAGATGTTTCCATGAAATCAAGCCATATCTCCTGTTTTTCAGAAGTTCCATGATTGCCGGCCACGTCCACCACCTTTAATGTCACGGCAACGGGGATGTTCCATGCAACCGGTTTCCCGTCTTTATCGGTACCGTTCCATTTTACCACTTCGGGAAGTTTGCCGCTTCCCCTGATTTCCTTCAGCAGCCTGCCATCCACGGAGGTGAATGAACACTTCCATGATTCCAGCTCACTGCTGTTGGCATTTACGTTCAATGATACTGTTTCATCGCCGGGTATTATGGATCTCATTGCGGTCTTTACGCTGGCATTGACAGAAGTTATTATGCGTATGGACGCCACGGGAGAAGAAACAGTATTGCCATCACCGAATGTAACGCTGATTGACATGTTGTATTTCCCGTCAGGCAGCACCTTCCCGTTATCGTTTTTGCCATCCCAGGTTATGTCATAGGGAAGGAACTCGAATCCCTTTATTGTTCGAACCCTCCTGTTCCTGCTGTCCCTGAGGGTCATCACCCATCGTTCAACATCCTGTTTTTCAGTTGCCTGCAGCTCGATACCGGCAGAATCCTTTCTGCCATCGTCGTTGGGAGAGAACATCTCATACGCGGGGCTGAGTGTAATGGCCCTCTTCTTTCTTGAAAGAAGCAATTCATGCTTCTTTGAGGTATTCTTCTTTCCGGCAGTATTGGTTATGCTGAATGTATAATAGTAGGTATCCTGCGGCAGCAGGTTGCTGGCCTTTCCTGTACCATCCCACCTGACGGTTGCAGGAGGTGCACCGGTTCTACTGAATGTTTTCACCTTCTCACCCTTCTGGTTGAATATCTCTATATCCCAGCTGCTTATCCCCCGCTGGTCAAATGCCGTAAGATTGAAGGTTGTATAGTCATCTTTGCCGTCACCATCGGCCGTGATTATTTTCGGACTTGCCGTGATCATCACTATGGGCCGGGCACCTGTTCCTTTTGGGGTATATACCTTGAAGATCTTGCCGGTAACCCCCACCTTGAGATCATGGGACACGTAAGGTTCAGGGTTGGGATTTGTATCGGTGGCAGGTACGGTTGAACGGGAGTAGGTATAATCGCAGTTAAGCCGTATCCGGTCCCATTCCTGGTACAGGTTGAACCCGGGCATCATTGTTGTCTGCTGAAGCGTATCGTATGTATACTGGAAAAACAGTCCGTACTCAAGCCTTCCTTTCAGCACGTTGTCAACTGCCTGTGAAAATTTGATTCCACCACCATAGCTTGTGAGACTGTCCGGGGCCCAGTATGGCAGGTTTGTAATGGTGCCGCTGTCATACTCAAGAAAATCAGTGTCCTCGTAGGTAAGTATACCATTGAGATCAATATTCATATTATATTCAGGGAATCGCAACGCCCTGAAGGCAAACTGGTTATAACTTGATATCCTTGTATTATCATCTGAAAGCATGCGATATTTCACACTGTCGTACAGGAACATGCGGTCACTGAGAGGGAAGCTATACTCGGAAAAATTCACATCCAGCACGCCCTGGATGGTCTGGCTCTGTATCTCCTCCCTGAACTTCATGCGCAGGGCCTGGGTGAGTTCATTTTCATCTTCAAGTGCATATCCAAGTTTCAGGTTTATACCGGTCTTTCGCGGGGACAGTATTATTCCGGCCCCGTAATTCAGGGTGCTGTAATTCAGTGACGAGTTGAATTGGTCATCCCCATAGTCAACTGTTCCCGAGTACATGTTCCCCGATCCCTGCAGGTAGATCCTGGCAGCCAGGGGTATGATATTGAACTCGGTTCTTGCAAACCCTGTATGCACCTGCGCGGAACCTTCCGATGGATAGTATTCCTGGCCGGTGCTTGTAATGCCACCGGAATCGTCCAGGTTCATGTAACGGTACCCTGCTGAGAAGGTAAACCAGTCGTTAAAATAATACGTTCCCTGGAGTGTATCAGAGAATCTTGTGGCAATGTTATCAGTAAAATGCGAGAAGGTATTATTCACCTCCGGTGCATACTGTTTCTGCAGCTTGTAATGGGCCTCCCTTGCCGGTTCGAAGTCGGGCTGGTTGTTTATACAAACACGGTAATTGTCCATGGCCGACTTCCAGTAACCAAGTGTTTCATGGAGATTCCCAAGCCTGTAGTTTATATCAACATTCAGTGGCTGCACTTCAATTATATACCGGTAATATTCAAGAGCCTTTAACTGGTCTTCCCGGTTAAGGTGATAATTGGCGATTTCCCTGTAAATGGGCACATTGTCATTTTCAAGATCAAGGAATGACTTCTCGTGCACCTGGCGGATAGTATTATACCCGATACCTATCTTTTTGTCCCATTCATTTTGGATTTCATCCAGGCGGCGCAGCATGATCTCCGAATCACGGGCAATGGCGGTAACCATGCTGCCCTTATCATCATTACTGGTATTTCCTTTTGCATTTCCGGTCTTCTGTAATTCATTGTATCGCTCAAGAAGCTGTCGTATTTCTGCACTGGAACGCCGTGCCATCTCTGGATCTTTTACGGCTTTATCAAGCATGTTTTCTGATACACTGTAATTCTCCCGTGATGCCACAAGCAAAGGATATACAGGAAAAGCATTTTCCGGTGAAGCAGAATACACGTCAGCGTACCAGCTTGCAGCACTCCCCGTATTACTTTGCAGCATGTTCAGCAGCCCCATTATTTTCTGGTACCGGTAATTGCCGGGATCTGCCGAAAGGGACTCCTCTGCCATTTCCATTACCCGGCCATACTTAAATTCCCAGTCAAGGGCATTCTTCTGTGTCACATAACTCTGCACGTCCCTGCTGTAGGTATTAAGCACATCGTTGAAGCGGGAAAGAACCCTTTCTACCTGGTTCACCTTTTCTTCAAGATCCCTGGCAGCTGCCGCGTCAGCACCAACCCTGTCAGCAGACAGGTCACCGGGCAGTTCACCACCTTCCCGGTATTCACGGTTCAGGTCACCATACTTGTCATCAAGATCTGCCACTTCCTCCCGCATTGTTTCCAGCAGGGGCCTGTACAGCTCAAGCTTGAGGGCTTCCAGGTACAATGACAGGAGCTTGTTGTCGGTCTCCTCGATGGCCTTTACAACCTTGATGCTGAGCAGGTTATTGTATTCACGAACGGCCTCGTCATTCATCTTGTTCCATATATAGGTATCTATGAGGTTTTTTCGTAATTCCACGTCATCAGGATCTTTTTGAAGTGACTCCCGGTATTCCCGGATTGTGGCACGTCGCTCCTTCTCAAGTTCTCCTTTCACATCCAATGAGAACGAGGATAGCTGCGGATAAATGGAAACCATCCTTCTGGCGTCATCCAGCACTTTCTCTGCCTTGCTGTTTTCTCCCATGTCCATGTATATCCTGGCGATTTTCCTGTATGCCTTTATCTGCTTTTCATCAATCGATATTATCCTGTTAAACTGCTGAATGGCATTGTAGGTTTTCCCTGCCCAGTAATAATTATCACCAAGGGCATATAACACCTCGATATTACTGGGTGCGATCCGTTCAGCCCGCTCAAAAATTTCCAGTGCCCTGTTCATTTTACCTTTCCAGGAATACTGCGTGGCCAGCGAGATATAGGCATCAACGTTATTGGGGTCGATCTGTATTATTTCCCGGTAGTTCTTAATGGCCTCGTCGTACCTGTTGTTCCAGCCTGCAAGAACAGCCAGGAGTTTCCTGGCGGTAATATTCTTGTTATCTATTGATATAATATTCTTGTATTCCCTGATGGCTTCATCAAGCCTGTCTGACCAGGCAAGATTGCTGGCAAGCAGCAGCCGCATCTGGATGTCCCCGGGGTTTCTCTCCAGGTAATCGCGACAGACGTTGATGGCCTTGTCGTACTCGTACAACCATCCATATACCTGGAGCAGGTTGAAAACAACGTCCCTGTTCCCGGGGGTTCTCCTTACTATGGCCTCGTATTCGGATGCAGGCCTGAAGGTAACACCTTTGCCCCTGGTATCAAAGTTTTCAGGTGCCTTTTCAGGGAACTCCATAAGCGGTACAAGGTAATCAGAATAGGCGGGCATGAACATGATAGCATCTACGTAGAAATAATAATCCCAGCCGCTTGCGCGCTTCTGGTTTATTCTTATTGTGAGGGTGTGTTTGCCCGCGTTAAGAGTACCAGTGGATATTTTTGTCCAGTAGAACCCCCCGTTGGCGTAAAAGTTTTTTACGTATACATTTTCAGATGAAGCAGCCCTGTAATTTCCGTCATCTATTTTCCATTCAACAGGCGACGCGTATCCAACACCGTTGCCTGACCTTGAGCCCGGTGGTGTACAGCCCATCCAGAAATCATATTTTTTCGACCCGGGTACGTAAAACACGTACGTTGCGTAATATCCCTTGTCAGAAGAGGGGTCTGCCTCCCGGGAGAGCTGCAGTGCATAATTCCCGCTGCAGAAAAAGTTATACGTTTTCTCCCTGGCAAAATTGGTGGTAACCGCGTTCTCCCCTTCTATCCATATATAGTTCTTGTATAACACCTTTTCCGTACCTGTTGAACCCGCAGGTGTACGGCCTTCCTGCGCACTGGTGTTCAACTGAAGCAGGAATGCTGCAGCAACTGCAAGGTAGAATACGTTCATATATGATACAATTGTCCTGTTACTTTTCTTCATAACAAGTTACCTTCTATAATTTTGCATCATTTTATTTAACGTAAGCAGTGTCTGAAGTCCACTCAAGGCATCATTGGGATACATGTCACCGCTCAGGGATGGATCCATGATCCCTTTCTCCATTGCAAGACGCAGCGCGTTATAGGCATCATCCTTAACCGAAACGTCTTTGATGGGCGATTTTTCTTCCCCGGTATACCTGTTCCGGTAACCGGTATTGCCGGTAGCCAGGACAATAAAATCTTCAATTACGTATGCCATCTGCCTGCGGGTAATAATTTCAAAGGGGTAAAAAGACTTACCCTCTATAAAAGAAAAAAAGCCCATCCTCCTGAGATCGGTAATGGCATCGGTGTAAATAGACTTGGATATATCGTTAAATTCTTCACTCTCGCCGGACGAAGCCCGGATGTACCGTGATACGTTATACACGTTGTACAGGAGGTTGGCCAGCTCATCACGCCTTACCGTTTTTGAAAGTGTGAGGTCTTTCACCTGCCTTATATCTATTTTCAGCGAATTCAATGCCGAAAGGGTTTCCAGCCTGTCCGCGGCTTCCACCTGGTAGGCAGTATTTATTGTAAGAACCTTCTTGTAATGGGATACCGCGGCATCGAAATTACTCAGCATGAACTTACTGTCCCCAAGGACAAGCTGTATCATGGCATCACGGGGTGACTTTGCTGCAAGCTGTTCCAGCGTGGTCACCGCCTCACCGGCATACGATTTACCCTTCTCTCGCAGGTTAATTCGTACTTCAAGCACTTCCAGGAACACTCCTGAATAGTTCCCGTTTCGTGCCATGTCAATGCTGGTCCTGGCTTCACCGTAATTACCTTCAACAAAGTGGTAATAGGCAAACACGGCTGACAATTCACCGGTTGGCAGCTTTTTTTCGGATGCAATGTTCCTGGCAGAGTTCAGCTGTGAACTTGCCGTGCTGAGAAGCCGTTCCCGCTGTTTTGGGTCTTCAAGCGATTCGGCTCGCACTACGTTTTTACGGGCACTGGAGATCAGTTCATCGTAAGATCCGGAAGTCCCCGGTATGATGGGGCCACAGCCGTTAATAGCTGTTACCAGGATGCATACAGCCGTGTATATCATGCGTTGACGCATCACGCTTCCTCCTGCCATATTATTCAAGGTATTCTAATTGTCGCAAACTATATCAATAAAAACAGGAAATGGCAATAAACATTTGTGCCGGGGCATACAATGACCAGGTAAACACGGTACTGTGCGGGATTGTTTTGATAAAGGTATTGTACCCAAGGAGCATGTCAGATAACACGAAAAGCATGGCCCCTGTTGCCAGCAGTATCCCCCTGGGATGTATACCGCAATTGAGACTGGTTACCGCGAAATACAGCATTGATGCCAGGATGATGATATAAACAAGTGCGGGAGTGTAATGGCGGCCCCTGGCCTTCCATATGGCCCGGTAGTATAACAGGGCACCTGCAAGTAACGCCGGGGCAAGTATGACATTCCACAGGGCAAAGTCATAACCGGTGGAGAATGCTGTTACGTATAATACATGCGCAATTAAAAAATAGATCAGTCCCTGCAGAAAGAGGCTTACCTCTTCTATCATCAACAATGTATCCGCGATGAGTGAGCACAACAGCCCAAGCATTATCATGAATGAATAAAAATAAAAGCCGTGCAGCTTTATGGCCAAAAGACACATGAGTATAATGGTAAAAGTTACCAGCGGGGTTGTTATGTACTTTAATACAAGCTGTTTTTTATAGGCAACAAATTCGCGTATGAGAAGTATAATGATAAACGCGACAAAAACCACGGTGAAGTATTGCACAGCGAAAATAGCAGGCACATTCTACTCCTTGTCTTTTTTGTTGTCAGTGTCACTTTCCTTTTCCCTTGTGAAAAAATCCGAAAGATCCCGCAGGGTTTCGGGTTTGAATTCTGATCCAAGTGCCGCTATGTTTTCCTGTTGTATCTCTTCGTATATTTCTTTGCGATGAACTGTTACCTTTTTGGGAGCCCGTATACCAAGTTTTACCTGGTCACCCTTGATATCTATGACAACCACTTCTATGTCATCACCGATCATTATACTTTCGTTTATTTTTCGTGCCAGTACCAGCATTCTTTATCCCTTGTCGTTCGATACGTTCTTGATCTCGTCAAGTATACGGTGCCGGACACCGTATTTCTCACTCAGCGAAATGGCCTGCTTGCCGGTGTTGTTATTCGGATTGATTATTATGGGGCCCTGCAGATTGGCGGTCATATCGGACGGGTTTTTGGGTATCCGTACAATTGCAAAGACCAGCAGTTCATCCACGCTCTCGGCTCCAACGTATTCAATGTCATTCTGAGAGATGACCAGTTCGTACTCAACAAGAAAATCCTGGGGTCGAATTATAACAAATGCCAGTTCAGGCTCATCCCATGCCTGCAGCCACTTGAATGGAGAATTCTCATGGGAGTCAAGGATGACGAACTTATTTACATTATCAAAGCCGAATACTCCTTCGGGGAACTCTACTATCTGCTTTTCTTCGATCTCAATTTCGCCAAACGGCTTTGTTACTACCCGTATACCCAAGTGTTCACCTCTTTTCTACAAATTATTCAGATATAATTGTATCTTTCAAGTACAATATTAACCACTTTTATCGAAGGAAATCCATCAGCGTGGGGCGTATGGTTTTCGCACCTACTGCCAGGGCATAGTTGTGAACAGATTCAAGCCACTTGAAATTCATTATGGTTTCTGGATAATCTATAGCCTCTGTTTTTGCAAGCATATCGGTTACATTGGTTTTGGCATACTCTGATCTTTTGGCCATCTCCTCTACCCTGTTCTGCCTGGCCCCTACCGCTGCGGTATGGCGAAGTACATTGTCCAGGGCCATGTCAATCAGGCCAAGGTCCCGTCCGCCAACCAGTTCCTGGTCTCCACGCACCAGGTCATCACGCAGCTGAATGGCCATCTCGAAGACTGACATTCCATCAACCGTGACGGTGGGGTCGTAGTTATTGGGCGGCTGCGGAAAATTGGAATTCACCAGCCCCAGGTCCTGCATCACCGTCCCACTCCCCACGTCTTCAAGCCATATCTGGTGTGGAGTTGTGGACTCCAGTATGAGATTATTCCTGGCACCCTGGGTTGCCCGTACACTGAGGCCGGCATTGTTTATCTTGTCGATGATAATATCGAGATTGTCTCCCGGTGAGATTGCGATCTCTGTACCATCGATCCTGATCTTCTGCGATGAAGCTGCAGTATAATCGGTGGCGTCCCGGTTGGAGGTGAGTACCTGGTTGGTGGCCCAGAACACCTCGTTACCGGGTACGTTCACCTGGAGGTACTGCCCGGTTGCCACTTCCCGCTTGATCTCTCCAATATTGCCGCGGTACTGCACACCTATCATGGCGTCTCCCTGGTTGCCGGCAGTCAGCGTCTGGTATACCGGCACAAAGGGGTTGGGATTATCCTCCGTTCCCGTCTGGTACCCGCCAAAAATGGGCTTCCCGGTTGCGCCGCGCGTGTTGGCTATATTGACAAGCTCTTCAAGCAGCTGGTTGATCTCGGTTGCCGCTGCTTCCTTCCTTTCAAACGAGCTGTAAATGCCGTTTGCCCCCTGCACCGCCAGTACTCTCAATCGATGGAATATGCGGGTAACTGACTGCAGGTTGGTGTCGATCTCGCTGAGGCGGGACTTCGACTCGTCTATGTTGGATATATACTGGTCAATCTCGGTCAACCTGGTACGGTACAGCATCTGGTTCGTGGTGGATATGGGATTGTCCCTGGGCAGCCTGACGTTCTTGCCGGTTGCCAGCGAATCCTGTATCTTGTCCATCTGCTGCTGATGACGGTTCAGGTTATGCGTCATGGTATTGTTTATCATCTGGTTCGTAACTCGTTGCATGGCTTATACCCCCAGCCTTACTATTGTTTCAAGCATCTCGTCTACCATCTTAATGACACGGGCCGAGGCGTTATACCCGTGCTGGAACGCCACCATGTTGGCCATCTCCTCGTCCAGGTTCACACCGGAGACGGACTCCCTGAGATTGTCCAGGTTCTTAAGCAGTGTCTCCTGGTTGTCTATCCTGTCCTTCGCCTCCTCACCCTGTGATCCGATACGGGAGATCAGCGACGTATAGAACTCGTTGAAAGTGGCGTTGCTGTCCACCATGGCGTTCTTCTGACGGATGGCGGCGATACGAAGGGCGTTGGAACCATCACCTACTCCATTGGTGGTATTCACGTCCCCCGTCCCCCCTATGTCTTTGCCCTTTGCGGCAGCGATGGTGTCAACATTTGCGGCCACCTGGTCTGACACGTCCAGGTAGGATGCAGGATTGTATTGCGGCGTTATGGTTACCTGTTCCCGCGCGGGAAGCAGCTGACGGATATCGTCAACCCGCCGGTAATCGAAGGCCCCCTGTGGTCCGCTCTGTTTCAGTATGCCCGCCATTCCCACCAGCAGCTGCCCGGAATCCTCGAGGTGGCGTATCATGAAGTTGCGGTTGTCGAAGTCCTCTGCCACCGTTGCCTTCAGGGACAGCTGGTTGTCGTGGTTCATGTAGGCAACCACCCCGATCTTCGCGTCGTTGATACGCTTGATCACGTCGCGCACCGAATCTGACTCGTAGTAGTTTACGGTTGTCTCCAGCTGGTTCTCATCGTTCTGCACGAAGGTAAGGGTGCCCTGTATGCCGATGGCAGCCGACGCGTCAAGCTCGTTTGCGCCCGACACCTTGAAGATGGCGGTCACATCGTTGATGCCGTCATTGTTCAGATCGTGATTACCCTCAACGTTGTCACTTATGTTGATATGCCTGAAAAAATCCACGTCGGTTGATCCGTCCTTGCCAAAACCGTCACGGTGGATCTCGTTAGTGAGATCCGCCAGGTTGATGGCGAAGGCGTTGAGGTCATTAATGTTCTCGCGAAGCACCTGGTCCCGTATCTCAAGCAGGCCGCCAAGCTCACCGCTCTTAACAGGGACGTCCGTTCCGGTATGCTTCCACTTCACCGTAAAATAGCCGTTGTTCTGCGGGTCCATTACCGCTTCCAGCGGCCTGAAGACCTCACCCTGCACCAGGTTCTCTGAACCGATGTAGACGATAAGTTCATCCTGGTCGCTTCGTCCAACCGAGATGTTGGCAAGACTGGACAGCTTCTCTATGAGAGCATCCCGCCTGTCCTTCAGGTCGTTGGGATTGTCTCCCAATGCCTCTGCCTTGAGGATGCGTTCGTTCAGGTCGCGTATGTCCTTCGCGTACATGTTTATGTTGTTCACCCGGTCGGCCACCTGCCTGTTAGCGTCATCACGCAGGTCGGTCAGCTGCCGGTACACATGCTTCACCTCGTTGGAAAGTGCCCTGGCTTTCTCTCGTACCACCTCCCGGGTTGAGCGTTCTTCGGGATACTTGGACAGCTCTTCCCAGCCCTTCCACAGCTGGTCCATCCTGCTGCGGATTGACTGGTCGGATGGCTCATTGTACACCATCTCGATCTGGTAGATGAACTCGTTCCTTGATTCCCAGTAGCCCATGGTGTTCTTTTCTGACACGATACGGTCATCGATGAAGGCATCACGTATTCGCTCCACGGATGCAACCTGCGATCCCTGGCCGATATTACCCGGGCGCTCCGCACGGTTCAGTGCCGGCACGTAGAGTGGATCGGCGGAAGTGATCACAACCCGCTGGCGTGAATATTCCTCGTTGGAGGCGTTGGATATATTGTGTCCTGTCACGTGCAGGGCCTGCTGATGTGACATCAGTCCCCGCTTCCCTATTTCAAGTCCCATAAAAGTGGAATTCATGGCATTTCCTCGCTACACGGTCTTATTGAACATCAGTGAACCAGCAACCTTCTGCTTCCCGTCACCCTGGGGGCCGTACCCGTCATCCATTGATACCGCGCTTTTGAGCCCCGAGATGAGCAGGTTGAAAAATTCAAGGTTGTCCTGTATGAGTACCTGGTTGGTTTCATGCAGCCTGCCCAGTTTCTGCAGTTGACGTTTCAGTTCCATTCCCAGTCCCATGAGTGTATGGGTGGAGTCCTCGTCCATGAGGCTTACCACGTCTTTGAGCGTTACCGGTCGGCCGAGGTCGTCCAGGTGATTCTGGCGGGAATATTCTTCTATTACCGAGATGCGCTCTTCTTCCAGTGTGCCGATACTTTTCAGGAGATGTTCCTGCTCCAGGGTCACCGTTTCCAACTGTTTACCGTCCCTGTTGGCAATGGCTTCTCCCTTCTCTTCCTCGAGGCGCAGTACCTCCCGGTATATTGAGACTTCCTTCTCCAGTATTTTCTTCAATGCTATGACCGGCGTCATCATATCCCCTCCATGGACAGTGTGTTTGCATCCTGCTGGTTCTTCCCTACCAGTATCGGTCAGATTTTTTTTGTTCATAAGGAATTAATTGGGGTTGTTCGCGGGTTTGGGTGAAGGGGGGGGTAAAGGCTCTGACCCCTTTTGTCCATTTCCCTGGTTTTTCCCACTTTTTTGAACTTTTTTGAACTTTTTTGCTCTGACCCCAAATTTTTTCCCACTTTTTTTTCAAT
>CAYFSO010000080.1:0-14672 GCA_964345775.1 uncultured Leptospiraceae bacterium
TCTGGTCCACGTTGGATATTCCTCTTTCTATCTCGCCATTATTGGTCTTAATGAGTTTGTCTATATCCTTTACGCTTGAAGTGGTCTGGTCGGCCAGCTTGGAAATTTCATCTGCAACCACTGCAAATCCCCTTCCATAGTCACCGGCACGGGCTGCCTCTATTGAAGCGTTCAGCGATAGAAGGTTGATCTGGTCAGAAATGTCGTTGATAATGTTTATGATGTTCAGCATCTCGCGGGAGCCGTGAATAATTGTTTGCATTGTGCGGTTCATCTCACTTAAAGATTCTTCTCCACGGCTGGCCTGTTCGGACATGGTGTTACCGAGGTTTGCGGTATCATTGATCCTGGTCTGCATGTCGGTGATAGTGTTTGATAATTCACCGATCCTGTTTGAGAGATTGTTCATACTTTGTTGCTGTTCAGATGCGCTGTCAGCCACGTTCTCAATACCGGATGATACTTCCTCGATGGTTGCGGTTACTTCCTCGGCAGATGAAGCCTGGTTCTGCGCATTTATGGAAAATTCGGACGCGGTGGTGCTCATCTTCGTTGATGATTCATCCAGGTTCCGGGCCACATCCTGTATCGACTGCAGTAACTTCTTTATGGATTCATACTGTTCACGGTTTTCCGCTTCTTTTTGCAGCCTTTTAAAGGTTTTTTCGTTTATCTGCAGCAGCAGGTAGCTGAGCAAAAAGGCCACTATTGCAAGAAAGCTGTAATTAACCAGCGCCGTAATAGCCTCTCCTGCTGGAAGGAGTTCAGTTGTTAAAAATGAAGCAGCAGTACCTGTCATTACCAGTATGGTGATGATAACAAGCATATACCTCTTGCAGAAAAGTGCGCAAAAGATGATAAACAGGATCGTATGGTAGTTGGCGGTGATGATACCCGAGTTATACTTCATTGAACCCGTTAAGGCATATCCTGTTACCACAACGGTTGCGAAAATTACAGTAACATTGGCTGCAAGATTGTATTTCCCTGCTCTTAATAACAGCAGGCTGGATACAAGTGATAATAGTAATAATGTAAGAATAATATTCAGGGGATCGGCCAGTGCTCGGCTTACTATGATGTTCTCAACGGCCAGGAAAACGGATATCAGTACCAGGAGAAAAAGATTCGTGTACATCAGTGTTTTGGATTTCAAAAAGATAATAAAGGAAGATTCATTGTACCTGGACAGGAAAACTTCTTCGATACGGTTCATCATGTAGCTGCTCCCGTGATAGTGTTTTTCAAATTATTTTGTTACTACTCGGTTATTATCAAGATAACAATCATTCTCTCTATAATGAACAGTAATAGTGTTTAATTTTATGATGATCGAGTATTTCATTCATGACAGCTGAGTAGTTACATAATTGTATACTTTTATATCAAAAAAAGCCAATGAACACAAATATTTTGTAAAAAATTTCAATAATGTTCTGTTTTTATCGTATGTATACAAGAGGGAGAAAATCAAGAATGGGGTATGGTATTATGATAAAATCTGAAACGGAACATTCTTACTGCAGGTATAACGCGGAACAGGAAAAGGTGATCATGGCTGAAGACGGCTGCCACCTGGTCCTGGCAGGTGCGGGAACGGGAAAAACATTCACCATAGTTGAAAGGGTGACGTATCTTCTTAAAACAGGAAGGTTTATGCCGTCGCAGGTGCTTCTTTTAACGTTCAGTAAAAAGGCTGCCGATGAATTGCGGCTGAGGATCGAACGAAGGTGTGGTTGTGACAGTGGAAGTGTTATGGCAACTACTTTTCACTCTTTTGCGTTGTACCTGTTACGGCGGTTTGGGGAAACCGCGCATTCACGGCCGCGGGTGATCGATCGTGACGAATCAATTGATATACTGGCCGGGATCGCCAGTACCATGCGTGATTCATTCATGGGTATCCCGGTTCCGGTAATACTTGGCATGCATTCACGTTTCAGGCTCGGGAAAAGAATATCATTACCCGGCGAGTTGCAATATATACTGGAGTATCTTGAAAAACTTGACCGGGAATATGATCAATATAAGGAAGAACACGGAGTTTTGGATTTCAACGATATGATCCATGATGCAATTGAGTTGCTCTCAACCGCCCCATCCGTTCGTGATCACGTTAGAGAACAATTCAAGTATGTGATGGTAGATGAATTTCAGGACACCTCGAAGGTTAATTTTGAACTATTATCCCTGCTGGTTCATGAAGATGACCCCGCGTTAACGGTGGTGGGTGATGACTGGCAATCCATTTACGGCTTCAGGAACGCGCGGGTAGAATATATTGTCAACATGAGACGTTATTTTCCGGCTGTAACGATATATAAGCTGACTCAAAATTACAGGTCGAAAAGCGAGATCCTGACGCTTGGGGAAAAGATAATCAAAAGGAACAGGTTTCGTACCAGGAAAAAGGTCTTTTCCACCATGGGAAAAGGGGGAATTGTCAGGGGATATGGGGTTTCAAGTATTGAAGAGGAATGCGCAAAGGTGGTTTCCATCTTGAAGGAATATTACCATGATGATCATGATATAGCTGTACTGTACCGTAACAACTGGCAGGGAGAAAGAATAAAAAAAGAGATTGCCAGGTGTGGCGATGAACAATATGGATCATTGCAGTTCATGACCATCCACGCATCCAAGGGGCTCGAATTCCACACGGTAATATTAATTGGTGTCTGCGATGGCGTTTTTCCTGACCCTTCAACAGACATTGAAGAAGAAAGAAGGCTGTTATATGTTGCCTGCACCCGCGCAAGGGAAAGGCTTATGATAGTATTCCATCTTACCGGGGATGATCAGCCTTCATCTTTCGCACGTGAAGCCGGTTTTTGAGGTTTATTCGTATTTTAAGTTGACAATAAACTTTATACTGTACATTGTTGTAACAGCCTGTTATACGATATCATTTTTTTTACAAGGGGTACGGTATGGATGCATTTATTCTTTACATAGTTAATGAATATCATGAAGCATGGATGAAGGTTCTTTCGATCGGGACAATAATTGCCGTGTGGGTAGTATTGTGCGGATGTATACGTTTTGGCATTGCAATATACCGCAGGCATAAAGGGATATATCCTCCCGCGGAAAGCATGAGGGAATCCCACTGATCACGGTATCATAATAAAATTCAAAAAGGCGGACACCTTGATGTCCGCCTTTTTTGTTTACCTGTTTTTCATTGTATTGAGAACATTCTGAAGGTTTTCCAGGTCTTTGCCATATTCGGCCCAGTTCCCCTCTCTCAAATGCTTCTGGGCATTCATGTAATACATGTAAGCCTTGTCGGCATAATCCTTGAGATCTGTAAGAATGTCCCTTGGGATCCCGTCATCTTTACCTTCAGAAGAGAATTTTCTACCGGAAAAAAGCTTTTCCAGGGCATTATCAAGATTCTCTTCCATTACGACCCTGTCAGCGTAGGAGACGATCACCCTTTTTAACTCGGGCATTTCACTTGTCTCCGCCTTGAGATATAATGGTTCAATGAACATCAGGGATTCCTCTACCGGTATTACCAGCATGTTCCCTCTTATAACAGACGATCCCTTTTGGTCCCAAAGGCTTAATTGCCTGGATATGTCGGCATTCTGGTTGACGCGGGCCTCTATCTGCATTGGCCCGTAACTCAACTTTTCCTTGGGCAGCTGGTACAGCATCAATCTGCCATACTCGGCCGGGTCACACTTGGCTATGAAAAATCCAATCATGTTGTCCTTCTTCCTGGGGGTAAAGGGTATTATAAGGATGTATTCATCATCACCCTGTCCCGGTAAGGATGTAACCATGTAATAACTGTGCATGGGCTCTTCGTTCCCATGGTATACCTGGTTTGGTATTTCCCAGAGGTCCTCGTTGTTGTAGAAAACATTGGGGTTTTTCATATGGTATTTAAGAAGCATTCGGCTCTGTATGTTGAACAATGCCTCTGGATACCGTATATGTGCCTGAAGTTCGTCGGGCATGCTTTCAGCTGGTTTGAAAAGCCCCTCGAAAATGCGGGAATAGACCTTCAATATGGGATCCTCTTTGTCCATGGTGTAGTAATGCATGGATCCGTTGTAGGCATCGACCACAACCTTCACGGCGTTTCGTATGTAATTTATGTCCCCGGAAGAGGTCCGGGTAGGAGTGGAATAAGGGAACCGGGAGGACGTGGTATACGCGTCCATGATCCAGTAGACTTTTCCATCGGCAAGTACCACGTAGGGATCACCATCGAATTCAAGAAAAGGAGTAAGAGTACGTGCCATCTCTTTTATGTTCCTGCGAAACATGATACGGCTGTCATTATTGATATTATCGGAAATGAGAATATTGATATCTCCGAACGAAACGGCGTACAGCAGGCGTTTAAAGAATGAATTCAGGGTGTCACCGCCTTCACCCTGGTATACAGTATACTTGTTCTCATCTCCTGCGGGATAATCAAATTCTCCCGGTTCAATGGATGTCCTGGTTATCACGTAAGGATTATTGTGTTCCCCGTAATATATCTCAGGCCTCTCCATCTCAATTGGTATCCTTGTCTTGGTGGGGATATCGTATATAAGCATTTCGGGCATGCCTTCAGGGGTTGCCCTGTCAACACGGTTTGCCGCTATCCCGTATCCATGGGTGTATATCAGGTGCTTGTTTATCCATGACTTGCTGCTTTCGGGAAGATTGTCGATGTTTAGCTCCCGGGCGGCAAGGGTCATGGCGAACTTTCGGCCATTGATCGTATACCTGTCCACGTCTATATCATTAAATGTGTAATACGGTTTCAATTCCTGCAGCTGGCGGTATGTCTGTTTCAGTGGGCGCCAGTCCCAGAGGCGAATATTCTCAAATGTTGTCTTGTTTTTGCGAATGTCACTGTATTTTAAATTCTGATCATTTTTGAAACCTATTTCTTCAACCCTGTCAATGTCATAGGCCAGCCTGGTAAATTTAATATTGTTTTTTATGTATGGCCTTTCCTTAGAGAGTTCGTTGGGGTCCACCACGAACCGCTGCTGCAATGAAGGTATTATTGTTCCCAGGAGAAAATACGCGGGGAGTATTGCCAGCAGTACAAAGATGGGCATTTTAAAGCTGCGAATGAATATATTGGCAAAGAGCAGTGCGGCTGCAATAAACGAGATGACCATGCATACATTGTATGCCAGAAGCTGTGCATGCACGCCCGTATAGCCGGCACCAAAGAAGTCACCCTGGTCAGAGAATAACAGCTGGTATGCAGATATGCGGTATCCAATTCCAAGCAGCAGAACAATGATACCAAGCAGTATGGATAAGTGTGCCCTGGCGAAACGTGAGAATTCTATCTTCCCGTTATGTGCAAATATGCCGCTGTTCAGGAAATGGAAGGCGGCGGAGAAGGCGGTAAGGATTACCAGTGCGATCATCATCCAGCGGTAGAGGAACTGGTAGAATGGAAGGGAAAACACGTAAAACCCCAGGTCCTGGCCGAAAATGGGATCAGCGGGAAAACCGCTAAACGATGATGCATGAACAAACATCAGGTATTCTTTCCAGTAGGATGAGGCAGCGGTTCCCATGAGAAACCCAACGAAAACCACGCCGATGGTAAGAATTATCAGTGCCAGACGCCTGGGTGATCCCACAACCGGTAGCTGCAGCCGATCCAGTATATTGCTGGTGAATATACGACCGCGACCGCCGAGCAACCGAATAAGAAGATAATTGAGAAAAAACAGGATGATAAATGCCAAAGAGAACATGCCGTGCACATTGAACCTGGTGAAGAACAGGGTCCAGAAAACATTGAGACTGTTATAAATATCGAACCACCTGAAATCCACGAAAAACCTGGAGATGAGCTGTATTATAATGTAGAGTATGATGACTATGGCTATGGTCCATCCGAAACGTTTATTCATGTTCAATACCTCGTATTTTTTATCTGTTTAAACCGGGCAAGCATTTGAAATTTTACTTACCAGTACAACACCATGCTGCTCTGCCGCAATTGAAAAAGCTCTTTCCATGGCTGCGAATAGTACGTTCACTTCCCCTGAAATTATGGTACTCATCTGCCCTTTTTGCAGGGTAACGTCGAATTTGTCAAGCTCCTGCAGGAATTCTTCGATGGCTGGCCCTGTGCTGTTTTCACCCAGTGGATACAGGCTCAATTCCGCGCTTATTATCATACCAGGCTCCTGCCTGCAAGGAAATTACCGAACACGGGGAAGATGTTTTTGCCCATCAATTCGCAGGCTGAAGAAAACGGGACAGCCCAGGAATACGGAAGCATAAATGTTGATCCGGTCACTGTTGCCTCCCCCTCGCGGGATAATAATCTTTTCAATTCACACCACGTGAAAAAATGGGCATTCCCGAAGACCGGGTCTTTTGAGCCCTTCAGTTTTCGTAACAACCCCATGTATGAATATGCATTAAGTACTCCCACTATAACAGCTCCACCGGGCCTGGTCAACATCGCCATTCTTTCTATTGCCTTTTTATTGCCGGGTATGAATTCAAGAGATGTTATGGCAATGGTGAGGTCAAACTGCCTTTCAAAAGTGGTTTCAATAAAATCACCCTGTATAAAACGGGCATTGTCCATGTTCTTCTTTTTGGCTGTTTCAACCATTTTAACGGCAAGATCAATTCCCGTTACAGAAAATCCCCTGTCCGACAGCCATCGTGTCCAGTGGCCTGTGCCCGAGCCAACTTCGAGTACTTCCGGGTGTGTCGATGATGATGGTAGTAATGGATCAATTGCTTTTTTTTCCAGTTCATCAATACGGGCCGTTACCGGGTTATCATACCACTGGTCATATGATTCAGCTATTGCGTTAAAATCAAATAATGTATTGCTCACCCTGTTACATCTCCTGTGATCATTTTACCATGAATGGAAAAGGACAATAGTTCCTGAATGTACCATTATGGTAGCACTGCTTTTTGTAATGATATTGCTGAGGCCCCTGCTTCCCCGTTCAAGTACCTGGTTGTCCAATTGATACAGAAGACCACTTGTGGTGATCTCTGCGGTTTTGTCAACCGGCATGATGGTGATAATATTATCTGAACCCGTTTTCTTAATGATCTCGGTAATACCGCCATCCTGGATGCATTGCGTGTTGCCGTGTTCAGTCCTTATTGTAATATGCTCAGTGTAATTCGTCAATACCATAATGTTGCAGAACTGGTGATCATGTCGTCCCCCCATACCTCCGAAAATATCTATTACCGGGGGTGACAGGGTAATGGCATGCGTAATTGCCAGGTCCATATCGCTGGCATCCTTGTCTTCGGGGAATGATATCACCGTGGTATCATTGTGTACCGGTTGTTCAAGAGAATCCTGGTCTCCTATCAGCACATGGGGAGCAATATCGATCCTCTTAAGGTGATCTGATCCACCGTCAGCCGCGATGATGGTATCATACGTGGAAAGTTCTGATGCCAGCCAGCTGTAGTTATTGACATCACCATTGCATACAATGGCAGTCTTTCGAAGCTTCATCAAAGATCTCTTTTGCATGGAATATGATATATCATGGTATTTGCACACGCAGCAAAAAATGGCAAATACATTTTACATAAAAAAAGGATGCTTTGTCAGCATCCTTTTTAAATATTACTTTGCAGTTCCATGATCCGGGTGGGAATAATAATAGGCGTTTATGCTTCTTTGCTCAATTTCACTCTTTTCGGTAAACTTGATGAAACTGCTTACTATATTCGAAAGCGGCCCGCGGGCGGGCAGCAATCCCAGGTTTTTGATCTTGTTTTCAATGGCCTTGTAATTTATCAGTTGAAGATCATACGACACCTTAATTCTTCCCCTGTCAGGGTTCATGTTCACACTGTTTATACCCAGCAGGCTGTTAAGCACATGCCTGAGTTTTTTCCTCTGTGATTCGTTGATCCTTCCCCTTAATAAAAATGTATGTGATCGCTTTATATCTCGCATGATTGTACCTCTCTCTATTCTGTATTTTTTAGTTTTCAATGAACGAAAATACTTCCGGGTGATCTTATTTGAGTATATACTACTAATATAGAACTACAGCAAATGAAAATCAATAAATTTATTAAATAATTATATTCTATATGCAAATTTATTATTTACCGGCTGAATTCCTACTTTGCTATACATGAATAAGTACCATTTATTTAAACGGTGTTACAAAAGATACGGCATTTTATAGTCATTGTTGTTGCCCAATTATAAAAAATATGCATATTATAGGTAGACTTTGATAATCAATTGGCGAGGGTAAAAAATGGCATCAATATCTTTATTTGATTCGAAAGATCTTACCAGGAATGATGTAGAGAATTTGAAAGGTAACAGCTCCATATACGTGGTGTTTTCTACCTTTGGAGAAAGGGAAGCATCACTCATATACGACAAGATATCCCTTCTGAAAAACCAGCTTGGAGACCTGGTTGATACCATCTACCTTTCACACAGGCGGGCTGGTGATTCAGAGGAACGTACTGAAAAGATGGCACTTGAGGCAGACCCCGGTGCTGAAATTCTCATATGCAATACGTTGAAGGTCCCCGACATGGGCGAGGAGAAGGGGAAGGGGGCCGATATGCGAAGGGCTCTCTATCATATAAATACAACAAGGGTAAAGAATGATCCCCGGGATCATATTGTGGTATTCCTCGATGCCGACGTGGTACCGCAGCATTTCGGGGTACATTTTGTAACAGGGCTGGCTGGTGCAGTATTGAAAGGGTACGATTTCGCGAAAGCCAGTTTCTGGAGGGAAATGGGAAGGGTAAAGAAATATGTTGCACAGCCTCTTTTTTCCGTGCTGGATCATCCTGGATTGAAAGGCCTTTCCAGTCTTGCGTATCCACTCTCAGGCGAGGTTGGCGGAACAGTGGAGTTCTTCAACAGTGTTCATTTCTGGCAGATATACGGTGTTGAAACTGGAATAAACATTGATGCAAATATGGGCAATTTCAGGGTGGCGGACGTGAATCTTGGCCTGTATGATCATGAACACCACGGGGACCTGGGAATACAGAAGATGTCTTTTGGGATTATCCGAACATTCATTCGCCAGTGTGTTGATTACGGTATACTTGAATTAAAGGACGGGGCGAAGATCAGCGATATCTTCAGGGCATCGTATATCGATGAGAACGCACAGCGGCAGGAGATGGAATTCAACCTCGAGGAGGAAAAATACCAGCCACTGAAAAATACTTTAACACAGCCACACTAAGATACTAAGGTTTCCGTTTCTCTGTACCGCAGTGGTCAATCCTCTATTCTTTCACCAGCGAACGGAGTATATCGATGCGTGCTGAGAGGGTGTCAAGGGACTCCGAGAGAGAGTCTGACTTTTCGGTTACCGTTCCGGTTATCTCCACAAGCTGTTCTATTGAGTTGGTGACCTCGTTGATCGTTATCTTTTCTTCGCTTGTGGCGGTAGTAATGCTTGATGAACCCGTGAGGATCTTCTGCATGTTCTGTTCAATGGTGCCGGTTAGTGTTTCCTGGGAAATGCAAAGGTCAAGTATTGAATCTATTCCCTTGTTCACGTTATTGACCGCGGTCTCCACCTCGTTTATGGAGTTGCTTGATCTAATAATGAGTTCTGTTTCGTTCTCAATGTCAGACACCGTATCCAGGAGAATTGACTGTATTGACTTTGACTGTTCAATGGAACGTTCGGCAAGTTTGCCAATCTCGTCGGCAACAACGGCAAACCCCCGTCCGTATTCACCGGCCCGTGCAGCCTCGATGGAGGCATTGAGTGAGAGCAGGTTGGTCTTTTCTGCGATGTCATTGATGATCTCGGTTATTTCGCGAATATTCCCGGATGAACTCTTGATCTTTTCCATGCCATTACGCACCTCGTCCAACTGTGTCCGTGTCTCCGAGGTCTGCCCCTGGCTCTGGAAACTCAGGTTAACCGCATCCTTGGCGGCGGCAGTAATATCGCTTATACCGTTTATGTAGCCCATCAACAGTTCCTTGTTGTCCTTGATCACGCTGTCCTGCTCACTGGCATTACTGGCGATCATGTCAACACTTGAGGCAAATTCCTCCATGGCGGCGGTGGTTTCTTCAAGGTTGCTGCCCTGGTCGTTCATCCTGTTCTGCAGTTCAATGGCGGTTTCTTTAACGGACGACGAAAAAGATGTCAGTTCGTCAATGGACTCTTTTACTTTCTCGATAATTGCACGCAGGTTTTTGTTCGTTTCCTCGATGTATTTTTGCGAATCGGCAAGATCCTGTGTCATCTTGGTTGCCCGCATGGAAAGGACGGCCCCAAAGGCGATAATGAATCCAGGGTATCCAAGGTTCATCCAGTAATAGTTGGAGAATATCACCCCTGAAACGCTCAATGAGTCATGTCCGATACATACCATGATAAGTATGTATCCCGTCAGAAGGGCACCTGATCCCCTGATCCCCCTGAGCATTCCCCGTATTATCAGTATACCCCAGATAAGCTGCACGATGAGCCCGAATCCACCTATTACCTGGAAACGCCACCCGGTTACGGGATCATCCACGGTGGCACTCAGGCTCACTATCATGGTTATAACCGTGAGGGCAGTTAGTATCAACCGAACTATCTTGCTGGTACCTTCAAGAATGCGTTCTATGAAAAAGAACATGAGAAGGGCTTCAAGTGAAAGCAGGGCGTAGAAGAACTTATCATGAGTATTATAATCCATGATAAAGAATTCCGGAAGATAGAAATGCATGGCGAGAAAATACCAGATCAATGATATTATGGCAAAATAAAGGGTGATGAGGTCACGTGTTTTAAAATAGAAGAAAAATGTGACAATACTGAGAATTAAAGAGAGAAAACCCGTTGCCAGGGCTATGTATTCTGCCATAAAACGCCTGAAGAAGGTGATGATCTTCGCATCTTCAACTGAAGTTATCAGCGGTTCACCATTGTATTCAGCATTTTGATTGCTGAATACACGTATAGCGATTGTATTCTCTCCATCAAAATTGATTATACTGTCTGGAATTATATAATACCTGTACCTGTTAAAATTCGAATTAAAATCCGGGTATTCACTGCCGGCAGATCCTATCCTGTAACCGTTGAAATAGGTATCTTCCACGTCCCATATCTTACCCAGGGTAAAAGCATTATGACGGCTGCTGAAAGACGAAGAGATGGTTATGGTCTTCCTTAGCCAGAGAGTCTGCCTGCTTTTCCTGTCAGAGAGCTTGCCGGGCAGGTCAATGGTATCCCAGCTGCTGTCATCGTAACCGGGTGATCTGAATTCCATGCTGTCATTGCCGGTGATCTTCCAGTCGCGTGCGATATTCATGGTTTCATCGCTGGTATACGAACACTGCATGAAAAGAGACGATAGTATTATGATCAGTATAATCCGCAGAAATGTTTTATTCATGTGATGTCCTGTACTTTATGTTCATTTTTCATTTGTAATCATGTACCAGGGTTATATATTATCACTTCAATTTCACCTGTACAATTATTTTATAAGGCTTATTTTCACTTCTCACCCTTCACTTATCTGTGCTCATCTACTTATTATTGTTACGGGTAACAGTTATTTGATCCCAAAATTGGAGAGAGTGTTTTATAATAAGTGCAAATAAAAAAGAGGATGCACCGGGAAATGCATCCTCTTTCAAGATGTTCTTATCTATTCTGCTTAACCTGCCTGCTTTTTCGTTTTTTCCATTTCCATCTTGCGAAGTTCCTTGCGCAGTATTTTGCCCACGCCACTCTTGGGCAGTTCGTCGATGAACTCTATCATCCGCGGAACCTTGTACTTTGCCAGCTTGTCCTTGCAGTAATGTATTATCTCTTCTTCTGTAAGTGATTCGCCGGGTTTTAGAACTACAAATGCCTTTACAGTCTCGCCCCTGTACTCATCGGGAATACCTACAGCGCAGGCTTCAAGGATAGCGGGGTGCTCAAAGAGAACTTCATCAATGTCGCGTGGATAAATGTTGTAGCCACCGGCAATGATCATGTCCTTTTTACGGTCTACTATGTAAAAGTACCCGTTTTCATCGAGCTTGCCGATATCTCCCGTGTACAGCCAGCCGTTTTTAAGGGTTTTAGCGGTTTCATCCGGCATATTATAGTACCCTGTCATCACCTGTGGTCCCTTGATGATCACTTCACCTTCCTCGTCGGGTCCCACGTCACGGGTTCCCTCTTCCAGGTCCACCAGCCTTATTTCTGTATCCGGAACCGGCAGGCCTATGGATCCCGCCCTGGTTTCACCACCATATGGGTTTATGGTTGCCACCGGAGATGTCTCAGAGAGGCCGTATCCTTCACAGATCTGCGCGCCCGTCTTTTCTTCGAAATCCTTTATTACTTCTAAGGGAAGCGGGGCTGCACCCGAGAAACACCCCTCAATAGAAGAAAGGTCGTATTTCTGAATATTTGGGTGATTGAGTACTCCAACATACATGGTGGGTACTGCCGGGTAGAAGTTAACCCTGTATTTTGAAACTGCTTCAAGTATGGCATCAGGTTCGGGACGCGGGATAAGCACGTCAGTCCATCCCTGCCAGATGCTCAGGTTCATAACCGTGGTTAATCCAAACGAATGGAAGAGTGGGAGTACCCCCAGTTCGGTAAGTTTACCCCTTTCAAAACCCGGGAACCATGAAATGATCTGTTGCACGTTGCATGACAGGTTCTTATGCGTCAGCATAACCCCCTTACTGACACCGGTTGTGCCCCCCGTGTACTGAAGGCTTGCCAGGTCCTCGAACTGTGCCTTGTTGCCGGGGTCATCGTCGGGGTACTTTTTCAACAGGTCTGACCATTCAAACACGTTTTCGGTTTTGGGGATCTTGCGGTGTTTGTCCCTGGCGACTATTGGCAGTAACTGTTTTTTGGGAAATGAAAGATGATCGCGTATGTGTGCGATGACGATCTTTTGTACCGGTGTTTTTGGCATCAGGTCGATCATCCTGGGACCAAGAAGGTCAAGGCATACCAGCACGGTTGATCCGGAGTTGTTGAGCTGGTATTCAAGTTCCCTGTCAGAATAGAGAGGGTTGTTCATTACAACCACTGCACCGATCTTCCATGCGGCATAAGATGCAATAACTATCTGTGGTACATTGGGAAGCAGCATTGCAACCTTGTCGCCTGGCTTTACCCCCATATCGATGAGGGCGTTTGCGAAAATGTTTATCATGGAACGCAGCTGTGTGTAGGTTATTTTGGCATCAACAAAGATAAGCGCGTCGGTATCAGGGAATTCGTCGCATGTCCGTTCCATTCCGTCTACGACAGTTATCACTTCGTATTTGAGTGACTCTGGAATTCCTGGAGCGTATGATTTTAACCAGGGTCTTTCCATTATGAACCTCCTGTATATGTATACTTGAGAGAATACGCCGGGGGACATGTATAGATGGGCCTTCTCAGTGTATATAAGTATTACGACAACAAATGAACAATGTCAATTAAATAATTACATATCACATAAATAATATATTGTTAATTATAAATTGACATTATATGTGCAGGGTTTATAAAACTATGTTCATACATAATCAATGATGATGACCCATTTCTTTTTTATGCTTGTATGGTTTCTATATTTGCGTATATTTTGATGTAGCTTTTTAACTGCGGGTACATGCAGATGGATGCGGATATATGAAGAGTGAGAAGTGAAGAGTGAAAATCTCAATGAATAAAGCGGGATAATACTATGAGTTTGAAAGAATATTGCAGCGGTGAGCGGGTGCATCAAAGACATATCCTGATAGACACATACAGGTATGATGGTGAAGAAGAGGCGGTTGTACTTGAAGGAAAGCTTCTTGAAGACAGGTTGCAGCATTATTACCTGACTACCGGTGAGAAACGTGATCCGGGACCATTGCATCATATGACCATACGTATGCTGGTATCGGGTACTGAGCTCTTGATAAAAGAAATAGAAGTAGAGATGAACGAAGTGCCCAGGGAAGAATGCGGGGAGACTGCAATATTCATGGAAAAGGTCAGGGGTATGAAGATTGGACCCGGTTTTTCCAAAAGGATCAGGGATATGCTTGGAGGAGTAAAGGGATGCGCTCACCTGGTAGCGCTTCTGCTTGCAATGGCACCCGCGGTGGTACAGGGGTTCTGGGCGCACAGGGCCCGTAAACCAGTTTCGGGAGAGTTTAAAGAAGGCGGCAGGATGGTGAAGTACCTTGAAAATACCTGTTACGTGTGGCGTTCTGATGGACCTATGATGGAGAGGCTCAGGAAGATGAATGAGTATACTTGAGAACTTTTGCCGAATGAATACGGCTGTCAGCCCCGAAACCCGGTATTCCCTGCAGAACGGTTATTATTTAGCAGGATATTAGAAACGGCAAGGGTGATTTCGTTCTCGTTGAACAGTTTAAAGGTTTCAAGGCTGAAGGTTGAAAAAGTAGTAAACGCACCAAGAATGCCGATAAATACAATTGAATGCAACGTATGCATATCCATGAATGGTTGTCAATACAATACACAACTGGATAGCAGCATGCATCAAGGGGGGAACAGGATTAAGAATAAAACCATAAAAATAAAATATTGTCGTAATACAATAACACGCTATATTTGTAATAACGATTACATCTTTAAAATTACTTCATTATGCATAAAAACTATGAAAACGTAACACTATGTGTCACTAAAGTTGAATAAGAGAATACCCCTGGAAAAAAACCATGT
>CAYFSO010000081.1:0-14579 GCA_964345775.1 uncultured Leptospiraceae bacterium
TGAAGGTGAGTACCCTGGAGCTTGCGGGGGTGAATCCATTCACGTCGCTGGGGGCCCTCATCCAGGCCAGGCTGCATAAAACGAAGGCAAATATACCCCCTGTGTTCTGAAAAAATTTACCGCAGAACGAAGTGGTGACGGGTAACGTGTCGTCACTTTTTCCCGCTTCGCGTTGCTATGAATATCGCTGTAACCAGGATAATACCTGTTCCCTGATGACCTCCAGGTGTTGGGGGGCGGTGAGGCCGTGGTCGCCGTTGTTGATGATGTACAGTTTTTTCTCACCCCCGGTGTTTTCGGCGATGATCGAGGCGTTCTTCGGGGCAACTACCTCGTCCTTCTCCCCGTGCAGAATAAGTACCGGGGACTTGATCCTGTGCAGTGTACCGGCAAGGTCTACCGATACCAGCTTTTTCAACGAAGCGTTGGTGATGGGAAATTCACCGGCGGGGATTGCCCCGTCATCGGGAAGCTCTTCCACCGGCCTGCCGCCGGTAAGAAGCATCACAAGGTTTGCAAGGTCAACGGGCGTGGCCATGAGGCTTATGCTGTTAAGGGTGATCCCGGTGCCGGCGGCAAACCACAGGGCTGCGGCCCCTCCCATACTGGAGCCGAAAAGGTGGAGGGGGGCTGAAAAGTTACCCACGGCCCAGGTGCAGACCGTTTCAAGATCGGGAACGGTATCTTCAAGGCTGATGTCAAGGGGGCGGCCGGTACGGTAATCACGGGTGTAACCGTAGCTGAAGGTGATGACGGCGTATCCTGCATGGGCAAGGTCTTCTGCCATGGTATTGATCTTGTAGGCGTCCTTTGACGAGAAAAGCCCGTGGCTGTAGACCATCACCCCAACGGGTGAAGTCTCGGGATAGTATACACGTCCGTCAAGAAATGACCCGTCTGCGGCGGGTATCCGGATATTATCTGTGTTCATGGGATCTTTTCTACCTTTGCTTTTTCAGTTCTAAACGTGGTTCAAAGTAGCCGTCGCAGGTATTGCCGTCAATCACAATGGAACCAGGTTCAAGCACAAGTATCCTGTTTTTGCCGTTTACCTCCATCCCCGTGGTAAACGTGAAATGTGAGGACTTGATCTTTGTGAAACCGCTGCGGGTATTCACGTGATAGACACGCTTTTCGTTTTTCATCTCGTAGAGGTTTATTCTCAGGGTATTGTCCTCTTCAAATGTATAGACACCCTTGAACACCAGGGCGTTGGTTTTCAGGTAGAGTATGCAGGTGGCCCTGTAGTTCCTGTAGAACCTGAACTCGTAGCCGTAGGGGCCCCTGTAAAGGAGTTTCCATCGTCCATGTATGTTGTCGAAGGTGACGGGTGAGGCTGTCAATACCAGGGGGGCAAGAAGTAACAGCAGTAAAGCCATTGTTTTCCAACGCGAAAAAAGCACGGCCAACCCTACAGGTCAACGGGCTGAAAGGTGCGGGCGTGTATCTTCTTTACGATCTCCTCGGAGATATCGTCCAGGTCCTGGCAGCCGGTGAGTATCATGGCCTTGGCAAGTTCACGCTTGATGGTGTTCAGGTAGAAGGCCACTCCCTGGCCCCCCATGCCAACCGCCGCCACTGCAACCGGTCTGCCGATAAGGACGTGATCGGCGCCCAGTGCCAGCGCCTTGATGATGTCCACCCCGTTCCTGAATCCCCCGTCGATGATGATCCGCACGTAGCCCCGTACTTCCCGCACGATCTCTTCCAGCACGTCCATGGTGCCCACCATCTCGTCAAGCACCCTGCCGCCGTGGTTGGAGATGATGATGGCATGGGCCCCCGCTTCAACCGCCAGGGCCGCGTCCTTCACGTTCATGATGCCCTTCAACACGAAGGGAAGACGTGTGGTGGAAACCAGGTACTGCAGCTCCTGCAGGCTCTTGGGGCCCACCGCCTGGTTCTTCATGGCCATGGTCTTGAAGACCACCGCGTCGATGTCCATACCAACGGCCACCGCACCTGCCTTCTCGGCCGCCTTGATGCGGGTGATGATGGCATCGTTGTCGCTGCGAGGCTTGAAAATGGGGACCCCAAGCCCGTTATGCTCTTCAAGGGCCTGCAGGCCTATCTTGTACTTGCCGGGGGTTGCCCCGTCACCAACGAAGGCCAGTGAGCCGGCTTCCATGCAGCCTTTTACCACCGCCCTGTTGTACTCCAGCTCGTCGATGGCACCACCCATGTTGGTGACCGCACCGGTAATGGGGGCCACCATCACCGGCAGTGATAACGGCATGCCGAAAAATGAGGATATGGTATCAGGCTCGGTTACCGAGTGGATGAGCCTGGTGTTTATCTTGTAATTATGCAGTGCCTCGATGTTACGCCTGAAAGAGGCGCCGGTGCCCGTTCCACCCATGCCGGGGACGCTGGTGGGGCAGTCCTTCCCGTTGCAGTTCTTGCAGGCGTAACAGGTCTTTTTAAGCTTTTCGCGTGCCGCCAGCCGCAAGCTGTCCATGTTGATCTTTGGTTCTTCACACACCTCTATGGTGAGTACTTCCATGCAGCGTACCACGGCGTGCTCCGCGTCTTCTACGGTATTGCCCACCGCGATGATATGGCCTGCCTTCTCAACATTGGATCTTGGGGGCACCACACGGTCACCCGGTTTCACGTTCAGGAATATGTCCTTTATACCCGGTATCTTCAGGGCTTCCTCAAGGCCGGTGATCTTCTTCACCACGCCGGGCATGGTGATAATGGCACGTTCTATGCATACCTCATCATAAATTGGATCGAGGTTGGAGGGCTCCTGCCCAAGTGCCACCTCTATGGATGCACGGATAAGGTTTACGCCGGTGGCATAGGGGTAGGTATATGCCGACATGAAACCGCCTGAAAGGCGGGCTGCCAGTTCTCCCATCATTGCACCGCCTGGTGTGATCTTGATATCACCCTTGGCGCATCCTATGGTGATGCCAAGTGCCCTGATACCCTGCTTCATTATCTCGATCCCCTGCTGCTGCAGCCGGGGATCAAGGTGGGAGGGCATGGTATGGCCGGTTTCCACGAAATAGGGGGGGTACTCGATGATACGGTCGGCCACACCGGTAATGGTGATCTCGTCATTGTATATGACCGCGTCTATGGAAAGCTCGGGGCCTTCCATGTATTCTTCCATTATGAGCTCGCCGCTGGGGGATGCGTTCTTTGCGGAGGTGAATGCGTCACCCAGCTGGTTCTTGTTGTCAATACGCATTACACCACGGGCACCCATGTTGTCGGAGGGTTTGAGCACAACCGGCAGTCCCAGTTCCTCGCAGGCCTTCTTCGCGTCCGACAGTGACCATACCGGGTAAAATGCCGGTGAAGGGACCCCGTGTTCACGGAACCTGGTTCGCATCTTGATCTTGTTGGTTGCCGCCTCTGCATCCTCGAACTTGATGCCGGGGAGACACAGTGCGTTCGCTACCGCCGAAACCGTCATGGATGCATCGGTACCCACGGTAAGTACGGCGCTGATGGGGGTAATGTCGTTCTGGGCCCTGGCAACACGGACCGAACCCTCGATATCCCTGGTACTCATGACAATGGGAATATCCGCGTACCGCATGCCCTGTGCATTCGGGTTATAGTCGGTGACGATGACCTGCATCCCCATTTTCTTGGCTTCCTGTATGGCAGGAACCTGGAGAAGTCCGCCACCGATGATCATTACGGTCTTTTTCATCTCCCTACCCCTCAATTGTACTGGCGAGCGTGGGCATGATTATGTCTCTAAAGAAATCTTGCCTACTATATATATTTATCGGCAAAATAGTCAATAATTATTACCCGTATAGGGGAAATAATATAGTGATGAGTGACGGGTAACGGGTGACGGGTTAAGACCAGTGTTAGATGGTAATTATGATATATTAAACAATCAGCTGTGCCATCGTGCTAAACTCGTCACCCGTCACTGATTCGCTGAATCCTTTCAAATAAAACTGTTGAAATAACGGTGAAATGGTATACAATTAGATGGTTTACACTGAAAGACAGGAAACGGTACCTATGAGTTCATTATTACGGCTTTTGAGAAAATTATTTCAACCACTTCTTAACGTGGCGGGCTATGTCATGTATTCAATCTACTGGCCAACGGGGCAGTGGCTGCATTCCAGCAGGGAGGAGATGCTCTCCCGTTACGGGAGGAGCGTAAATGACCGGGTGCGACGTGAGAGTACAGATCCCACTCCCCTGCCGCCGGATGCCCTTGATGAGAAGCAGCGGGTGCGGCTTGCATGCACGGGGGATCTTGAGTTCAGGGACCCGGTATTGCAGAGGCTGCAAAGTGTTGTTGATACTGAAAAGGCTGACTCTGATGCTGCCATAGCCAATGCGTACGGTACCGTTTTTGCAAATATCAAGTCATTCCTCGCGTCAGATATCACTTTCGGCAACCTGGAAACGGTGCTTGGACGCAACCTTGGAACAAGGGTGGGAAGGCGCGGCAGGCGCGAGGTTACCCTGCAGGAAGTGCTCTCAGAATACGATATCTATCATGAAGGGGTATACGGGACGTCCCCCTTTGCCCTGCACAACAACCATCCTGCGCTGGCGATAGGGTTAAAAGAGAACGGGTTTTCCATTGTCAGCATTGCCAATGAGCATATACGTGACCGGCTGAGCAACGGAATAGATGAAACCATGAACACCCTTGACAATGCGGGTGTGCGGCATTGTGGTACCTTTGACTACAGCAGCGTGAATATAATGCGGATGAACGTGCGCAAGGCTATTACCCCGTACAGCATCATGGAAATTAATGGTATCAGGTTCGCCTTCTTCGCCTATACCCAGCGGCAATACCCGTATTTCCCGCGGATTGGATGGCATAATCCATACGGCCAGGTATGCAGGTTTGCACCTCTACACAGGTCATGGCGATACCATGGGTCTATCAATAACTGGATTGCCCACGCCCGGAAAATAGCGAAGGTTGACTGCGTGGTGGTATCCGCCCACTGGGGCATTGAACATTCCGGGTACCTTACCCACAAGCAGCGGCGATGGGCAAAAAAACTCTGTAATGCGGGGGCAGACATCATCATTGGCCATCACCCCCACGTATTGCAGCCGGTGGAGTTTATGAGAACCAGGGACGGGCGTGACACGGTTGTGCTGTACAGCCTGGGGAACCTGGTCACCGACATGGAGGGGACCGAACGTAACACCGGGTGCATCTACTACATTGACGTGGTGAAGCATGACGGCAGGATGTACTACCCCCTGCAGAGGTACCTGCCAACATCAACCGTTTTCAGTGAAGAGACGAACCATCCCGTTAAGGTTTTGCCCCTTGAGAACCTGGGTGAAGATGCACGGGAGCACATGGAATATGCCAGGCTTATGCTTGGTGAACAGTTTTTCACTGTACAGGATGGAAAGCTTGTTGACTGTATGTGTAAAGATGACGCAGAATGAAACTCAAGGTGGGCCGGTAAAGGTTGTTGATGACCGGGGGCCTGTGGCCGATATTGTAGTAAGCAATACTATTATGGTCAGGGATGAACAGCGGTGAGATTAAACTGGAATAACAGCAATAGAAGTGCAACAGGATACCTGTTTCTTACCATGTGTGCAGTCTTTTGCCTGTATCATGGTGTCGATGCTGCCGAGAATCCGGCAGAATTGAACAGGAAGGGCGTTCGGCTGGGGGAGCAGGAAAAATACGACGAGGCCCTTCAGAAATTTGATAGATCCATTGAAATGTATGACAAGTCATCTGCCAGGGCTTTTCACAACAAGGCATGGGTGCTGGAACTTAACGGGAAAGTTGAGGAAGCCATTACTAATTACCAGGAAGCGGTCAAAAGAAACCCCGTTCAGATCCCTTCATATGAAAGGCTGGGTTTTCTTTATTATAAAACGGAACAATATACAAAGGCAGTATCAACGGGAGAATATGTACTGGAACTTGATCCCAACAACCAGGAGGTTGTCAAGTGGCTGCCGGATGCCTACCGCATGAAGCTGAAGCAGCGCCAGGAGATGCTTGCACAAAAGGACGAGGAAGCGAAAAAGGAAAAAGGAGAACCTGTTAAAGAAGAGCAAGAGGAAGAGAAGAAGAAAGCTGAAAAGCGCCTGGTGTATGCAACATGGGACGCCACTTTCAGGGAAGGGTATTTCTTTGACGGGAACGAGTTCAAATACATAGAGGACAATGGTGCTGGTCCGGACTTTGCCAACATGCTGCAATTGAACATTACGGCAATACCGGGCTGGGAACTGGATATACATACGGGAAATCCATACCTGGGGGCCCTGACCCCTGATCTAATCTCGTGGACCGAGCGGGTACAGGTCATATATCATCTTGGCGGGTATTCACTGGGCCTGGGTGTATGGGGAAACCATTACAACAGCCATCATGACTTTGGCTCCACTGTAACAATGCACGATTTCAAGGGAGGCGGGGTCTTTGGCTATAACAAGGATAATGTGAATGTAAAGGTCCTTTTCTACCCGCGTCTTTTAATGAGGGACGGGGAGAATTCTTCAGGGAAGACCTTTGATGCTGATTATTATGCATTTCTTTACGAGTATACGTTTGATAAATACCTTAGCTATTATACACGAATGTCGGCAGAAGAATACTTCGTATATGATCACAGTGTTCCCGCGTCAAACTATTACGGGATATACGAACTGTCCCTGGGGCTTACCCTTGGGCGGTATGATAAGGAGACAGGGAAACGCTACCTCTCTGTTACCGTGGGACTGACCGAAAGGATGTACACCATGGACCTTCTCAATGACGAGCCCTATAAACAGTTTGGCAATGGTCAGGGATGGTTTGGTATTAATACCGACAGGTGGCTGGACGGGGCGCCATTTTCAGGATTCCGTTCCCTTTCACACGTGTTATCGGTTCGGGTTGAAGAGCCGGTGTCAAAGAACTTTTTCCTTTACCAGAAGCTGATGCTGGAGATCGTTGACGGGGCTGAGGATCATCACGAGATAGCCTTCCAGGCTGGCGTTGGAGGACAATTCTGATATATGAATCTTGATGAAGTATTGCAGTTTGCCATTGATGTAGCTGAAGATGCCGGGAAGATAACCCTTAACGGTTTCAGGAACGACTCCACCAGTATCGAGTACAAGAGCAGGACCAACCTGGTGACCAGTGTTGACATGGAATCAGAGGAATTCATCTATTCCACCATACGAAAGACCTATCCATCCCATACAATAATCGCGGAAGAAGGCAGCCGGAATGATCAGCCCGGGGAATTCATGTGGTACGTGGATCCCATCGACGGTACCAATAATTTTGCCCACGGGATCCCCCATTTCTGCATTTCGGTGGGTCTTTATTCCCGCACCGAGAACAGCATGGTATGCGGGGCCATATACAATCCCTGTTCAGGGGAGATGTTCTCAGCCCGCAAGGGGAACGGCGCGTACCTGGGCAGCTCTTCAATCCATGTGTCCGGTACGGATGACCTGGGTATATCCATACTGGCTACCGGCTTTCCCTACGACAAGGAAAATGCCGAGATAAATAATCTCAGGGAATTCAACGCTTTCCTGCCCGGGCTGCAGGGTGTGCGCAGGATGGGGTCTGCCGCCCTTGACCTGTGCTACGTTGCATGCGGCCGTTTCGACGGCTACTGGGAACACGCACTGAGTCCCTGGGATATCGCTGCCGGCGCCATTATAGCCATGGAGGCAGGGGCTACCGTCACACGGTACGACGGTTCGCCATTCGATCCCGAGGTTCCCCAGCTGTGCGTGTCCAACGGGAAGATACACCGCCAGATGCTGGACGTACTTGCCACCATCCACGGGTAAGACCACCGCCATCTCATTAAAACCATTATTTTTAGGATTGACTTATAATACAACACATTGTATGTATTTATTGTAATACACACAATGCGAGGCTGGATATGGAAAGGTCAATCATGTTCGAGGATGAGCATATCATCTTCAGGGATGCACTGCGAAAATATATTACATCTACCCTGGCACCGGAGTATGAAAAGTGGGAGGAGGAAGGTATTGTTCCAAGGGAGACATGGAAGGAATGTGGAGCCAACGGTTATTTACTGCCATGGGTAGACGAGGCGTACGGGGGCGCAGGCGCGGACTTCCTGTATTCTGTTATCATCGTTGAGGAATTGTCCCGTGCCGGGCTTTCCGGTATTTTTATTCCCCTGCATAACGACATCGTCGCTCCCTACATCGATACATTCGGAACGGAGGAACAGAAAAAACGATGGCTGCCTGGCTGCATTACCGGTGATACCATACTGGCGGTGGCCATGACCGAACCCGATGCGGGGTCAGACCTGGCTTCCATGAAGACAACTGCCAAAAGAAAGGGGGACAAGTGGGTACTGAACGGGCAGAAGACATTCATCTCCAACGGTATACTGGCTGACCTGGTGGTGGTTGCGGCAAAAACGGTTATGGAGGAGAAAGCCGAGGATGAGAATCCTCATCACGCGGTGAGCCTCTTCGTGGTGGAGCGAGATACGCCAGGCTTCAGCAGGGGCAAACCCATCAAGAAGATCGGTCTGAAGGCGCAGGACACGGCTGAACTCTTCTTTGACGATTGCGAAATTACCGAAGAGAACCTGCTTGGTGAGCCCGGGCAGGGATTTATCTACCTCATGCAGAAGCTGCAGCAGGAACGGCTTATCTGTGCCATAGGGTCACAGGCGGCTGCCGAGGCCTGCCTTGATATTACAATTGATTACTGCAGGGAGCGAAAGCTATTCGGCAGGCAGCTCTCACGCTTCCAGAATACCCAGTTTTCCCTGGCAGAGATGGCATCGGAGATTGCGGTGGGTCGGAGCTTCATAGACGACCTTATCAGGCATCATATGGCGGGGAAGGACGTGGTTAAGGAGACCTGCATGGCCAAGTACTGGGTATGCGAGATGGCAAAGCGGGTAGCCGACAATTGCCTGCAGCTTTTTGGCGGGTACGGGTACTGCACCGAGTACCCGGTATCGCGTTTCTACGTGGACGCCCGTATCCAGACCATCTACGCCGGCACCTCAGAGGTGATGAAACTCATCGTGGCCCGCAGCATGGGGTTGTGATGTTAACCACAGAGATACAGAGACACTGAGTAATAATATTGTTTTTTAAGAATGATAAGAATAAAACCGTGTCTTTGCCCCTGTGGTTAATTATTTATAGAAGTTTCTTTAAATTAATGACGGGATGGCCGATAAATGTATAGAATACAAATCTGTAGAAGGTGATCTCGATGCGAAAAAAACTGCTTATTGTTATAATGGTGTGTGCAATACCTGCCCTGCTGTTTTCGCAGGAAAGTGGGAACATCAAGGAAAGACATGTTCCAATCGGCGCGCAATACAGCAACAACTTTGAAATATCTGATATTTATTTCAACAGGCGAATAGATACCTCTGGAAAGGGTGAACTCCTGGAAGTGGAGCTGGTAATAAAAAACCTTACCGATGACCCAATGGACATGTATGTGCACGTGGTAGCTTCATACGAAAAAGAGCAAAAGACAAGATCCAGCTTCGAGATGCCCATCCCGGAGAAAGAGAGAGTACGGTCTTTTGTCCCCTATCCGGGAGATGTGTCGGACTACCAGTACCCACACCCTGAAAAGGACGGGGAAACAATACTGAAAAAAAATCCCAAAGATCCAAAAACCGGGGTGAATCCTGATACGGGAAAACCGTATCAACTTGAAAACAAGCTTCTGATAAGAACGTACCATTTGAGCAAATACAGAACGAATTACTTTTTCTTTAACGAGGTAACGGTGCTGGTATTCAACAGCGAGGGTGAACCTGTTTTCAGGCAGCTCTACGAGATCGAAGGTATCCGAAGATAATTATATGTTGTAAAGTAACTATTCTGCTGTCATTATCAAAATAGTCAATCATCCTAAAATGAATAATAACATGACGATTCCCCCGCCGCAGGCGGGGGAATCGTCACTATTGCTGTTAATTATAGAGAATTGATTGTTGTTTTGATAATAGCTGAGTAGTAACGTTTTATATAAAGTTTTTTGCACTTAATGCAGTGATAATAAGCTGGTTGATCTCTTCGGTACTGAGCCTTGCAACGTTTATGGTAAGGTGATATGAACTGGGGTTCTTGGCATCAAACTTGATATACTGGGTGAGAAAGTCATGCCGTTCCCTGTCCTTTTGCTCTACAAGTTTTTCAGCCTCGTGCCTGTCCTTGATGCCCTTTACCCGCATGATCTCCTGTACACGGTAGTTGAACGGTGCCACGAATTTAAGGTGCAGGCCAAACTTGAGATCCCTGGTAATAACAACACCTGCACGTCCCACGATAATGGACCTGCCGTGAATTGAAAGAGAGCGGATTGTTTTTGCCAGTTTTTTGTATACGGCAACCTGGGGGGGGAGGTCGGTGAGCATTGTCCTGAAGAGTTCGTTCATTTCCTCCCGTCTTTTCGTATCAATGGTCTCTATGATGGCTTCGGATATCTTGTGCTCTTCAACTATCTTGTTGATGATATTCTTATCGTAAAAATGCCAGTGATCCACGTTTTCGACCCTGTTCAGCTCTTCTGTCAACGCTTCGACGATCTCTATGGCATTGCATCCGTATTCCCGGGATATTGTAATAAAGGGACGAGGTTTCTCAGGATTTTCCACAGCCTGCTTTCGTGATGATTCCCATACCTTTACCTGGTTCTGTACCCATCTGTCCAGTGTAGACTCTTTTACCATGCTGCCCATAATATAACTCCTTATAGTCCATGATAGTGATGAATGATACCATTAAAAATATGACAGATATGTTTTATAAACAAATTATCTGACATTGTATTGCCGTTGGGTACATGTCTATAATGGCATGAATATTTATCAATGATTTTACATCACAAATGCAAGTTTTTTGTTAATACTACATCTATATGTAATTTTTTAGTATTTCCAGTACTGCTTCATCGATTGAGTTATACCGTGACTTGACGGTTTTGTACAGGCTGTCTACCTGTGGATCCTTACTGAAACCGGAAAGGAACCTGTAGCGACCCGCCCTTCTGCCAATAATGAACTTCTCACGGTCTTCCTGTTTCATCGCGAAGAAGCTGTCTATTATGCCCAGCATGGTATCTTTGTCATCAGGGAATGTACCTTCTATATCTTCAACGAGGTTCATCATGTGATCGCTTAAAAGCTGGCTGGTGATCCCCTGGCAGTTTTCTATGAACAGGCGTAACTCGGCCACCTTCTCTTCCTCGGTTAAAGGTGTCCATTCTTCCTCTTCCATCATCCGGTACAGCGGTGTACCGGGGAGGGGGACGGTGCTGCGTATCCGAATGAAGGTTGGATTGACGGCACTTATGACTTTCGCCGATTCTATCGCGTTTTCCTTCATGTGCTGTTTGCCGCCAATACCCGGCATGTAATAGAAGGACACGTCAAAACCCGCATCAACGGCTTTTTTCCCTGCGTCTATTAACTGCTGCGGGGTTACCCCCTTCTGAATAATGTCCAGTACGGTGTCTGAGCCGGATTCCATGCCTATATGCAGGCGTGACAGTCCTGCATTGCGAAGCTCTTTCATCTCTTCAAAGGATTTTTTGCTTATTGTCTGTCCCCTTGCATAGGTGGTAATACGCTCCACGGAGGGAAACCTGCTTTTTATATGTTCCAGTATTTCAACCAGTTGATCGGTTTTTATGATGAGTGAGTTGGCGTCCTGTAAAAAAACAGATTTCATGCCGTACTGCAGCCAGAAGGCCACCTGCCGGTAATAGAATGGGGAGGCCTGGTCACCATTTGCAGCTTCGTTCAGTACATCTTCGGTTATAAGTATATCATCACCGTATTGCCGGGCCGTCTGCAGTATGCGGCCGGCGATAGTGTGGATGGCATCGATATCGGCTTTCACTTCTTCAACGCTTCGGCGTGAGAACCTGTTATCCTTGTAGGTGTGGCAGAACCTGCAGCGGTTCCATGGACAATTTCTTGTCACCCTGATGAGGACGCTGAAGGCTTCACTGGGTGGTCGTATGGGTCCAAGTTCGAAAGTGTTGTCCATTTGTTACTCCTCGTTTATGTATTTGACAAATCCTTCCTGATGCAATGACTGGTATACTTTAAAATTAATTTGACACGGTTAAAATAGTACAAAATAGTCCATTTGTTATTATAATGTACCACAGAGACATGAAAGAACAGAGATTTGTATGACGAATTCTCATGAGTTCGTCTATCCCCGTGGTAAGATGTGTCTGGTACATGATATACCAAGAAAATATTCCAGGATGAAATTATGAGCGAAGAAACAAGTGACCTTATACGCCAGAGGGTGGAGAAAGTCAATGATATGCGTGCAAGAGGGATAAACCCTTATCCCATCAGGTATGATCGTACCCATTATTCGGCAAATATCAAGGCAGAATTCAAAGATGAAAACCCCATCGAGGTACAAATTGCGGGGCGCATCAAGTCCAAGCGGGTGATGGGAAAGGCTTCATTCGTGCACGTTGAAGACCAGTTGGGGACCATCCAGCTATACGCGAAGCGGGATATCATGGGTGAGGAAGAGTACGCCCTCTTCAAGACCTTCGACCTTGGCGATATCATCGGTGTCAAGGGAAAGACTTTCAGGACAAAGCAGGGGGAGATCACCATCGAAGTACGGGAGATGGTAATGCTTGCCAAGTGCGTTCGCCCCCTTCCCGTGGTGAAAGAGAAGGACGGGCAGGTGTTCGACGAGTTTGCCGACCAGGAACTGAGATACCGGCAGAGATACGTTGACCTGATCGTAAACCCGAAGGTTCGTGAAGATTTTATGCTTCGAAGCAGGGTAGTATCAGGTATCCGTTCCTTCCTGATGGAGAAAGGTTTCATAGAGGTTGAAACCCCCATGATGCAGGCCATTCCGGGCGGTGCTGCCGCACGTCCATTCATTACCCATCATAACGCGCTGGATATTGACCTGTACCTGCGTATTGCCCCGGAGCTGTACCTGAAACGCCTGATAGTGGGCGGTTTTGACAGGGTGTTTGAACTGAACCGTAACTTCAGGAACGAGGGTATATCCACCAAGCACAATCCCGAGTTTACCATGGTGGAACTCTACCAGGCATATGCGGATTACAACGATATGATGGATATCTGCGAGAAAATGATCGCCACCATCGCTGAAAACATCACCGGGAGCACGGTAATACCCTACCAGGGTGAGGAAATAGACCTGACCCCTGCGTGGAAACGGGTTACCTTTGTTGAGATTATCAAGCAGTACACGGGCATCGATTTCAACCAGGTCACCTCTGAGAAAGATGCATACGCCGCAGCCGAGGAGAAGGGCCTCAAACTGGAAGATGGTCTTTCCATATGGAATGTGGCAAACGAGGTGTTCGAGGAACTGGTCGAATCGAAACTGATACAGCCAACCTTCGTGATGGACTACCCAAAGGAACTGTCACCCCTTGCCAAGAGCAGGGACGACAATCCTGACTTCGTGGAACGCTTTGAGCCATACATTGCCGGCAGGGAGATAGGGAACGCCTTCAGCGAGCTGAACGATCCCTTTGACCAGCGCGCACGGTTCGAGGAACAGGTACGGATGCGTGAAGCAGGTGATGACGAGGCGCAGATGATGGACTACGATTACATCAACGCCCTTGAGTACGGCATGCCACCCGCGGGCGGCATGGGAATAGGCGTTGACCGCCTTGTGATGCTCTTCGTGGATACTGCGTCTATCAAGGATACGATACTGTTCCCATTGCTTAGGCCTGAAAGCCAGTAGTACCAAAAAATTTAAAATTTTGCCACAGAGACACAGAATCACAGAGAAATGAAATAATTATAAATAACTCTGTGTCTCCGCGTCTCCGTGGCTGTATTATACCAGGAGGACCCGGTGGTTGTACGATACAGCAAAGAAAGATATGGCCTTCATGTTCACAGGTTTCTTTATGACTGGGTCCTCTCGTGGGCCGATTCGCGGGTTGGGGGATGGGCCCTGTTTCTCCTGGCACTGGCGGAATCCTCCTTTTTCCCCATTCCACCGGATGTGCTTCTTATCGCCCTTGTACTGGGAAGAAAGAACAAGTGGATACTGTATGCCTCGCTGTGTTCTCTTGCGTCCATAATAGGTGGACTGGGTGGTTATGGCATAGGTCAACTTCTGTGGTATGCGGGTTCCGGTTATTCTCCCATTGCCCATTTCTTCTTTAACTATGTACCGGGGTTTGACGTGCAGAGTTTTCGTACCGTAAGTGAATGGTACAACCAGTTCTCATTCTGGATCGTTTTTACTGCCGGTTTTACCCCCATACCCTACAAGGTGATCACCATCACCGCCGGGGTGGCTTCCATCAACCTGCCCATGTTCATGATCGCATCGGTTATCAGCAGGTCATTGAGATTCTTCGTGGTGGCAGGCCTCATCTGGAAATTCGGTGCCCCTATACGGGATTTCATAGACCGCAGGTTCAACCAGCTTTCCATTCTCTTCGTCATATTGCTGGTAGGCGGCTTCGTGGTGATAAAGTATGTGGTATGAGTGAAAAGTGAGAGGTGAGGAGACGCTGAGAATCCACATTTAAATTGACAATCCCGCCGTATGTCTGTATTACATTATCAGCAGGGTGTTTC
>CAYFSO010000082.1:0-14146 GCA_964345775.1 uncultured Leptospiraceae bacterium
AATACGGAACCATCATTGTAAAGCTGTTCGTCTATAACCTTGTACTGGCAGCAGGTATCTTCACCATCATGCTGCTCACCGATACAATTGCCGATTATTCGCTGACCGGCATATCCCTGCTTATTCTCTTTGTTATCCTTGCCAACATCCTTTTCTCCATATTACTGGTAAAAAACCAGGCAAGACATCTCAACCAGATCATGCGTTCATTTACCCGGATAACTTCTGACAATCCGGATCTTGAAAAACAGGGAACCCGATTCAGCCAAAACAAGGGAATGAATCAATGGGTTCAGGGGTTTCTCACCAACATAAACACCATCGTTGAAGAAAAGAATAAACTGGTGGAAGAGCTGCTTGAATCCCGAAAATTACTGGAACACTACTCCACCAACCTGGAAGATATGGTTGAGCAGAGAACCGAAATACTGAAGTGGCTTGCAATAACCGATCCCCTCACCGGTCTCTACAATCGCCGGTACTTCATGGAACAGCTTGAACAGGAATTCAAGAGATCAAGAAGATACGAGCGCGACCTGTCCCTGCTCATGCTGGATATTGATTATTTTAAAAGGGTAAACGACACGTATGGCCACCAGGTGGGCGATCTTGTATTGAGAAAGATATCATCAATAATTGAAGGCCAGCTACGTGACGCAGACCTGGCTTTCAGGTTTGGCGGTGAAGAATTCATGGTTATACTGCCCGAGACGTCAACCCGTGATGCCAGCAACGTGGCCGAGAGGATGCGAACCGAGATCATGCACTCTTACTATCACCATGAAGACGCAGAATTCAATGTGACTGTCAGCATAGGAATAATATCCATGCAGGGTAACATGATAGAAACCGTTGACTCGTTCTTAAAAAAAGTGGATGACAACCTGTACATCGCCAAAAACAGGGGAAGAAACAAGATAGTTGCCAGCTGATTGTATTAAATCTCGAAAGTCTTCTTTTCCATGGCGCCATGCAGCTCCATTGAAAACCCCTTTTCCCTGATCTTTTCCCTGTAGTGCTCTATTACCCTGTCAAGTTCATCATCTGAACGTAATGGTTCATGGTGAAAGAAAAAAAGTTTTTTTACACCGGCCTTCAGGCCCATGTTTACGGTATGATGAGTAGTGCTGTGCCCCCACCCTGTTTTCTGTGGATATTCATACGGCAGGTATTGTGCGTCTGCCACTACCGCGTCAGCATCCCTTACGAAATCCACCAGCTTGTTATTCATCTGTTTGGCGAATTCGATGACATCAGGGTCATCATCCTTGTACACGTTATAGTATGGTTCGTTGTCGCCCAGGTACACGAAAACTTTTTTGCCGTATGTTACCCTGTAACCCAGGCAGGTAACAGGATGGTTTAACCGTATGGTATCTATCCTGTAATTTCCCAGTGTAATACTGCCTTCACGCAATTCATGAAAATTCAGGGTAGCCCGCAATTCATCCGTTCGCACCGGGAAATACGTGTATTTCATCTGCCCCCTGAAAATCTCTTCAAGTGAAAACTCGAAGGTTCCAGCGCCATACACGTCAACCGTATTACCGGGAATAAATACAACCGGAAAGAATGGGAAACCACTAATATGGTCCCAGTGAGGATGTGATATAAAAAGATTAATGGATTGTTTCCGGGAGAGATCAAGAGAGCCGCCAAACTCCCTGAGGCCGGAACCCGCGTCAAAGACTATGCGCTCACCTTCACCGTTCATTATCTCCAGGCAGGCGGTATTGCCGCCGTAACGCACCGTCGCAGGACCCGGTACCGGTATGGACCCTCTTACACCCCAGAAAGTAACCTGAAAATCACCCATACTACTCCAGGAACAGTTTCGCCTTTTCTATTTCATTATTAAGCGTTGATAACGCCCCGAACACGTCTTCTTCGTTTATATCCAGTGTGCTCCATATCTCTTCGGGTACCGGCTCGATTACCGAGTTCCCGCTGAACCCTATCTTCATTACCTTTGCGAAGGTATCGGCGATACAGACTATCATTGAAAATATTGCTGATTCACCCTTGACAACAGGGTCATGATGACGTCCAACCGCGTACAAAAGGTTATTCTCAAAATTCCATTTTTTTCCTATGGCAATGCCGATCTCCTCGTGAGACAGCCCAAGCCTTTGTTTTTCAAGTTCCCTGATGGTCCCCTTCTTTTCAGCGGAAAGCCTTACGATGTCATTCATGTCATCGGGGAAGAAATTATTGATCAGCACCTTGCCAATATCGTGTATCAGGCCCGCGATAAAATATTCCTCGGTGTACTTATCATCAACTCCCAGTTTCCTGGCGATCAGCTTTGATGCGACCCCCACTCCCAGCGAATGTTTCCAGAAATTCTCACCATCCAGATCCCCCTGTTGTTTCAGCGCTATCTGGCCCATCATGGCCGAAGAGAGGGCAACATTTTTGATGGTATTGATCCCAAGCATCACCACCGCGTGTTTTAATGACTTGATTTCCTGTGGAAGGCCAAAATAGGCCGAATTAACCATCCTGATAACCTTGGCAGTCAGCACGGGATCAAGTTGAATAACATCGGTCAGATCCTGGGCCGAGGCTGTTACGTCATTGGTCACATTAATTATTTTATGAACGACCGGAGAAAGAGGGGGCATCTTCTCAATTGACTCTTTTACTTTTATAACTACTTTATCCATCAGCCGGCGTTACCCTTCGATCAAGAATTATGCGAACAACCAGTACAGTATATCAATAAAAATGACAAGCCAGAAAACAATGGAAAAACAAACAATAACAACATATATAACCCGTTTCATGTACACCTTCCCAGGTATGAATACCATACGGTATCGTATGGTATTTATATTATCCCAAATCATTCAGGTTAACAGATTCTGTTTCAGTCGCGAAGTACAACTTTGCCCCGCGGTACGCGAAACAACATTCTCTCCCCGTTTCGCTCAATTTCGAGGGTTATCATTGAGTCAACTTTACCCCTCAGCAGGTTCTGTACTATGTAATCGTACTGAAGTCCTTTCAGCGGGACACCGTCTACCGACACTATTATATCACCAGGCGTCAGCCCCGCGGCATGCCCCGTACCACCCTCAAAAACCGAAACGATCACATAAGGACTCTGGCTGGTCACCTTTCCGTGACCGGAGGGAACTTCTATTCCCAGCCCTCCAAACTCTTCGTTTCCACAACCGGAAGAACACATACACAAAAGACTAAAAATAATAATACCATTAACCATCAAAGTACGCATTTTATGCATCATGAAACCCCGTTACGTATATTATATGATCTAAGTGTACATCAAAAATTACATATTGATTTACATTACCACTAACTAATACCGGGACAGCTATTTATCGGGCAAAAAATAAACGAATTTACCGTAATTTCTTAAAATTATTGATCATCTCCACCATGATCGTCACGTGCTCGGACAACAGTTCTATGGAAATCTGTGGATCATTAATTTCTTCAAGTGCAATGAACAGGTCAGCAATAGACTTCCTGATATTCTGGTCAGCCTTCATAACCTGCTGCACAACATGAGGACTGGCCCCCGGTGACTGGTTCCCGGCATTTTTTCCCAGCAGCTCGTTCACCATTCTCTTATGCACCGAATCTAAGATCTCTGCATTATCACTCATTCATCTCCCCTTTCCTCTTCCCCGGTATCGTTTTCATTGTCGTCGCTTTCCTCGTCCGTTTTTTCTATATTCTCACCGGTTTCGTTCGCTGTTTCGCTTTCATCCTCTTTTCTGATATCATCCACCACCTTCACGTCGGCATAAAACGATTCAAGCATTGACGGACGGTCAAGCTTGCCATAGTTATCATTGTGTGTACGTTTCAACTGCTCAACATCAAACCCCGCGATGGTACCCTGGTTGCGCGCGGCAAGCATCTCTATGGTAGCCAGGATCTTTTTAAAATTGAGATCATCAACATACTTGTGTATTACCCTCTCAGCCTTTTCAAACTCGGCGTGAAGAAGATATTCAGCCACCCTTTTCTCATTCTTGAATCGCACCCTTTTCTCAAGGGTACGCTCAAAAGTGTCATCACTCTCAACCGCCTGCTCTCCCTCTGGAGTTTCGGGTTTATAATCGTAATACTCCTTGTTCAGTTCCTCAATATAGCCATCTTCATCCTTTGAAAGGAAGCGCAGAAAAAAAACATTGCCGGTTTCCCTTTCTATCTCGAACAGGTGCGTATATATCTTTTTTTTCGTTTCAATGGGCTGGCTCTCGTAGAGGGCCAGGAAGCCATAACGCTTGGCACGTCTTGACATTTTCACCGAGTCCAGGTACTTGTATATCCTGTATGAATGCAGCTTGGGGTTTGAAGCCCTTCCAATGGTGAGATAGTTTTTTGCGACCGCCCTGTCACGGTATCCCAGGGTAAGATAGAGTCTTGCGCTGGAATCCTTGGACTGGATTATCCCGGGGGCGAACCTGTCCAGTATTTTTTTTGCGTGTTCCAGGTAATACTTGTCAGCCACGTCAACATACAGGTCGGCCTGCTTTTTTTGCGACCGGTACACGTCTTTATATGCGCGACGATAATCTGACTGGAGGTACGCGATATCCGCGTTAAAATGTATCTGGTATATGTCACGAAACTCGTCTTTTTTTTCATCGGCGTAATTTGAGATACACACATTCATGAATTCAAGGAATTTCTTATTCTCCCGCAGTATCCTCTCCGTGGTAAGCTGATCAGAGAAGGAGAATACCGGAACGGACACACTCAGGGCAATGATGATTGCAAAACTCTTGATCAATCGCACAACAAATACCTCGTCTTCATTTTTTTATGGTGTAAGACAATATCTTGATGAAATAATTAAATGAGTATACAAAGCAAGCCGCAAAAGTCAACAACTTCCCGTTTAATTTCAACCGGCATCGTGCTCTTTTCTCAGCCTGTCAATAATGGAGTAGATCTTTTTACTTACGAAAATTTTAAGATCACCGGGTTCTTTAATTTTTTTGAGTGTATCGGGAAGTCTTTTATAACTTTCCCAAAATCTTTTTTGCATATCATTGAGATGGGGACTTTCGTATACCAGTTTGCCCTTCTCAAAGACTGGCTTAAGTTTCTTCTCGTACCTGTAATCCTTTTGAGGGGTGACCTTTTCCCCGGATATATCGTACAGCACATCCTGCTCGGCGGGCTCGCCCTCTTCACAGACGAAATCAAACAGCATGGTATCATCCGCGTCGAAACACCTGTACACGTTCTTGATGGCAGGTATATTCCCCTTGGTTACCTGGTCGCTTATTTTCATCCGCGGGGTAAGCACACCCCCTTTTTCCATGGCCGATAACTTGTACACGCCGGGGAATGCCGCCTCGTTGTGGCCCGTGGCAAGCCGCGTCCCAACTCCAAAGATATCAACGGGGGCATCCCCTGACACCAGGTGATCGATCTTGTACTCATCAAGATCACTCGAGGCTACGATCTTAACAAAATCAAGGCCTGCATCATCAAGCATCTTCCTTGCTTGTACCGATAAACCGTGAAGATCCCCACTATCAAGCCGCACACCCAGCATAGTATATCCCTTTTCCTTTAATTCTTTTGCCACCTCTATGGCCCTGGGCATACCCGAATCCAGCGTGTCATATGTATCCACCAGCAATATACACTTGTCCGGAAACACGTCAGCATACGCCCTGAATGCGTCCATTTCCGAATCGAAGGCCATAACCCAGCTGTGGGCGTGTGTACCCTTGACGGGTATATCGAACAATTGACCGGTAAGCACGTTTGAAGTGGCCGAGCACCCTCCCACGATGGACGCCCTGCTGGCGGTTATACCGCCGTTCACACCCTGTGCCCGTCTCAGCCCGAATTCTATAACCTGCCGCCCCCTGGCCGCGGTGCACACACGCGCCGCCTTGGTGGCGATAAGGCACTGAAAGTTAATACCGTTCAGTAACGCAGATTCGATCAGCTGCGCCTGCCCCAGTTCCGCGTCAACCCTGATCACGGGTTCCTCCGGGAATATTATATCCCCTTCTTCGAAAGAGGAAATATTGCCTTCAAAGCGAAGATTTCGCAGATACTCAATGAAATCACCTGAGAACAGGTCAAGAGACCTGAGATAGTTTATATCTTCACCTGTAAAATGAATATTTTCAATATATTCTATTAATTGTTCCAGACCGGCAAATACCGAGTATCCCGATCCAAATGGATTATACCTGTAAAACATGTCAAACACGGCCCTGTCATGAATTTTGCCGGTCTGGAAATATCCCTCCATCATGGTTAATTCATACAGGTCAATAAGCATTGTGGTGTTATACATTAACGTCCCTCCTTTTCACAGACCTATCTTAATTGATCATCCCGATAAAGTCAAGATAGGTCTTCTAATGGATGATTCACAAAACACCCATTTGTATCAAATAAAAAAATTTTATATTGACACGAATTATACATACGTTTACTATTCATTGAACTAAAAAAATGACCCATTCTAACCAGTCTTATATGCAGCACAAATATGAGCCAGGTATATATACAATCCCGGTGTTTGGATAAATCGAAATGCTACCAGAAACAGAAAATGACAACCTATTCAGTGATCACATACTTATAGTCAAGGGAAGGTTCAAATCGAACTCCCTTAACCTGTATGGGATACTCTTGATTATTTTCAACCAGAACCAGAAGCTTGATACCTATAACATAGTGGTATCCACGTATTCCAGTGTATATGACCATGAGCCACACATTTCATGGGACCAGTACGAACAGGCCATCATGGAAATGAAATGGCGTGGTAATTTCAACGCCAGCATGACCTCGTCCCTCATGGACCAGTTCAAGAACATCGAATCGGATAATGATCTTACCAGCCAGCTGTATAACAACATAAACAATTATGATTATGACAACATTGATATATTCCTGTTCGACATGATCAACAGGATCATTCATGACAAGAACCTTATACTTGAAACAAGCATCCAGGAAGTCACGCTTGAAGAGTTCGCAGAGGCCAAGGAAAAAAGATACGAGAAAGATAAGAATGAAGAACCATCCGCCGTTTCCGCAACTGATCTCGAAGAAGGATCGGTGATCCTTAATATACAGCCAATACTTGCCCCGGTAAAGGGAAAGCCCATATACGAGTTAAAGATAGGCGATACCATAATGACCAAGATCATCCCCAATACGGACAGGTCAAATTACTTTATCGATCTACTTGAACTTCGTGTAGAAAATCACGTAAAACCGGTACCATGCGAAGTGATCGACATAAAAAGCAACGGGAAAAGTGAGCCTATTGAGATATTGACACGAATTGGCCCGGGAATATACGGGAAATGTGTGGAAGATGAAAGACAGGTCAAGCTGCGGCTGTATGACCCTTCTATAGACGGGCCTCGATCAAAGAAATCGATCCCCCCAAAAGAGACACAGAAAACTGCGCAACCAGCTGCCGACAAAAACCAGGTGACAGAGTACCAGGGATTTTCAAAAATGACCTACCTGATAGTTGCCCTGTTTGCCATACTTCTTATCATCTTTATACTTCTGATCTATATTAGCTTTTAAGTTCCTGTTCTTTTTTTATTGATTGATTTGACATATTTTCCCACTACATGTATCCATAACATAAGATATCAAAATAACAGTATGCAAGGGTCAGGGCAATTTGCTTATATCCAACGGGTATTTTTCCGATAAAAGGAGTATACGTAAATACTAAAGGAGGTATACCATGTTTTATCTCCTCTTACGGACACTTCATGACGAAATGACAGAAGGAAAAATATCAAGGGAAGAATACTTAAGCGCCGTAATGAAAGTAGCCCTGTTCCATGGCATACGTAGAAATGGAATAAGGTAATGAACCAGGATAAAGAATTTATACTGAAAACGGCCAACGAGAGAAAAGTCAAGTTTATCCGTCTCTGGTTTACCGACATACTGGGTTTTCTCAAGAGTTTTGCTATAACCATACACGAGCTTCAAGACGCCATGGAGGAAGGAGTTCGTTTTGACGGTTCAACACTGCACGGTTTTGTAAGAAGCAGCGAGGAAGAGATGGTTGCCATGCCCGATCCCTCCACCTTCCAGATCCTCCCGTGGAGACCAAGTGACAATTCAGTTGCCAGGATGTTCTGCAACATTTATACTGCCGACATGGCCCCATACGAAGGAGACGTTCGATACATTCTCAAGCAGAACATGAAAAAAGCCGCTGAGAAAAAATTCACTTTTTACACGGGACCCGAGATAGAATTCTTCCTCTTCAAAAACTCTACTAATCCTGAATTAATAGACCGTGGCGGGTATTTCGACCTTACCCCGCTTGACATCGCCTCTGATTTCAGGCGGCAGATGGTACTCACCCTTGAGGAAATGGGTGTGGGAGTCATATCGTCACATCACGAGGGAGCACACAGCCAGCATGAAATTGACCTGCGCCATGATGACGCACTTACCATGGCCGACAATATCATGACGTTTAAGCTTGTAACGAAGGAAATAAGCCAGTCAAACGATATCTACGCGTCGTTCATGCCAAAGCCACTTTCAGATCAAAATGGTTCGGGCATGCATATTCACCAGTCTCTATTCCATGATGAAGATAACATCTTCTTTGACAATAAAGATGCAGAAATGACCTCAGATACGGGAAAAAGGTATATTGCAGGACTTTTAAAGCATGCCCGCGAGTTTTTTGCCATCTCCAACCAGTGGGTTAATTCTTACAAGCGTCTCAATTTTGGTTTTGAGGCACCCATGCATATATCATGGAGCCATAAGAACCCGTATTCACTGGTACGCCTGGTACAGAGTAGAATTGACAAGCCAAATTCATTGAGGGTAGAATTACGAAATCCTGACTCCGCATGCAACCCGTACCTCCTGTTCTCTGTAATCCTTGCAGCGGGCATGAAGGGAATAGAAGACAATTACAGCATTCCTGACCCGGTTGAGTCACAAGAAAGTTATACCAGCACTAAAAAGCTTGAAAAGGCCGGGTTTGAACCTTTGCCAACCCACCTTCACGAGGCCATACGCCACTTTGAGAACAGCCAGCTAATGAAAGAAGCGCTTGGCCCTGTAATTCATGAACTATTCGTAGAGAACAAGTACCACGAAATTGACCAGTACAACAGGTACATAACCGACTACGAGATCAATACCTTCCTGCCGTTACTCTAAGAGTTATTATTATTCACTCTTTCCGGATTCTTGGGAGCTGTCATTATCAAAATATTCAATCATCGTAAAATGAATAATTATTTTGCACTATTCTGCCGATATTAACCAGACCAGGAGAAAATCGCCATGGGACACTCAATTGCACTAACAGGTTGCGGCAGGATAGGCTTTTTACTGGAAGACGACCCCCTGCGCAAGAAACCATGTACACATTACGGTGGAGCCCTTTCCGCCGGGCTTACCATAACCCACGCATGTGACAGTAACAACTCAAGACTTCAGGCTTTTGCGAAAAAAGCAGGTATTCCCCGCTCTCACTGTTACACTGACTACCATTCATTGATCACCAGGGTTAAACCCGAAATGGTCATTATCGCCACCTGGACGGAATCTCACGCCGAAATTGGTATACTGGCAGCCGAGAACGGGGCAAAAGTAATTATATGCGAAAAGCCCATTGCGTCAAACCTTGAAGAGGCACATGCCCTTGTTGGCGCATGTGAAAAGAACGGAACCCGGCTGATCATTAACCATGAAAGACGATACGACCCGCGGTATATACAGGTAAAAAAGATACTGGAATCAAACAGTATCGGCGAAGTCCAATCGGCAAATGCCATGGTCCTCACCGGAAGCGCCAATGGAAACGCGAGAATAGAGGCAGGCGGCGGCCCGTTACTTCATGACGGCACACACATGGTTGATATATTACGCTATTTCTTCGGTGATATACACAACGTGAGGGGCAGGTTTACACGTGATAACAGGATGGGAGGGTTCGAGGACAGGGCTGTTGCCTGGTTGAGAACAGGAAACAACGTGGATATATTCCTTGAAGCCGGCGGGAAGAAGGATTTTTTCCATTTTGAACTTCAGGTTTATGGAACCGGTGGAAAAATTGTCATTGGCAACGGGTACCAGCACCTGTATACCACCAGGAAGTCACGGTACTATACGGGGTTCAAAGATCTTGCCGAAGTTCCCTTCCCGGAATACCCCGAAGAGAACTGCTTTACCCGCCTGTATAGAGATGCATATGCTGTTTTGAATGGGGAAAATGTACCCATCCTTTCAACCGGGGAAGACGGGCGCAGGGCACTTGAAATAATTCATTCCATATATTTATCTTCGCATCTTGACAGGGATATCCGGCTACCCCTCAACGGAACCGCCGTTGACCTGGTATCCATATTCGCCGTCACCGAAGCATCCTGATCACATGTACCCTTCTTCCATGAGCTTTTTGGCAAGCTCCACGTCTTTGTTCTTATCTTCATTTAACGATCCACCCTGCAACATGCGCTCCACATACTTGGCAAGTATATCCACTTCCACGTTTACCCTGTCGTGAACTTTCCTTTCAGGAAGAGTGGTTCCCCATATGGTTTCGGGTACCAGGTACAGGCTGAACACTGGATCCTCCATTGAAACAATGGTAAGGGATATCCCATCAACAGCTACTGACCCTTTTGCCACCATGTAACGGGAAAGTTCAGGTGATACAGAAACTGCTATCCCACTTCCCGATGAATCGTTACTGATGGATACTATCTCACCCATCCCATCCACATGTCCCTGGACAATATGGCCTCCGAACCTGGAAGAGGCGGACAGTGCACGTTCCAGGTTCACCATTTTTCCGGGTTTGAAACTGCCAAGGGTGGTAATACCGCAGGTAACATCCGAAGCGAAAACCGAAAAAGCGGAAGCATTGATACCCGTTACTGTCTGGCATGCACCATCAACGGATATTGAATCACCCCTGCGGGTTCCTTCGAGCACAACCGATGCCTGTATAGTTATAATGACGCCATTGGATATCTTTTTCACACCGGTTACAACGCCCGTTTCTTCTACAAGTCCGGTAAACACTGTATCACCTCACATCGATTCGAACAGGTATGGTTCCCTGTACCCGGTATACATCAGTTCACTGTCAAGGGCTGTCATGGACACATCCCTCAACAGCAAACTTTCCGATACCGACTCAGACCCGGTGGCATTTATAACCGGGATCCCGTTCCCCATTATTCTTGGTGTAACAAAATACATAAAATGATCGATCTCACCGGCATCCATGAAAGAACCTGCGACACCACCGCCCCCCTCAAGCAGCGCGTTCACCACTCCACGCCTGTACAACTCATCGAGAATGCAGTATACCTGCTCCCTGTTCCGATTACCAGCGCAAAAAACCAGGTTGCCATGAGCTTCCAAATTTTGCAGAAAGGAGATATCCTCTCTTCCCCGAATTGTGTCCCTGTATTGTTCTTCACAGAATATAATATAATTATCATCCCTGAACATGTTCATTGAAGGATGCACTTCTTTTGGCAGTCCAATGACAACCCGTAAGGGGTCAGTTGTTCTCTTTACAACTGTTCCGGAAAGTAAATTCTCTATGAAGCTGTTTTTTCTGCCGGTACAACTCCATAACCGTTCATCAAAAAATCCTTTCACAGGATCATCAAATTCATCCAGCCGGATATTAAGCGTAGGGTTGTCCTTTTCCAGGGTATTCTTCCCAACGATTATGGCATCAACGGTTGCACGAAGCCTGTGTACCATCAGCCTTGATAACGGTGATGATATCCATCGTGAATCTCCGGCTGCGGTGGCGATACGGCCATCGAGGCTTATGGCCGTTTTATGTATTATAAAGCTTCTCTTTCTCAGTATTGATTTCTTGAATCCACGGATCATATCAGCGGCAAAGTCTGCCATCTCATTGACCAGCACTACTTCCACACCGCTTTCACGCAGCAGCATCATCCCTTTACCGGCAACCAGGGGATTCGGATCAAGCAGGGGAATATATACCCTGCGTATGCCCGCCTTGATTATGGCCTCTGTACAGGGAGGAGTTTTCCCGTAATGGCAGCATGGCTCCAGGGAAACGTACATTTCAGCCCCCCTGCTCTTATCTCCCGCCATGGTAAGGGCAACCACCTCGGCATGGTCACCGCCATACGCGCAGGTGGCACCTTCACCCACAATTATTCCATCACGAACGATAACCGCGCCAACCGCGGGATTTGGCGATGTTATACCCATGCTTGAGAATGCCAGGCTCAGGGTCTTTTTCATATACGCATGTTGCATATCATTTAACACGTGTACCGATCCCGAATCTATTGTATATTTCCTTTGCATCATGCTGAAGTCGTAATTCTTCGGTCATGTATTTTGCCAGGTTCTCTTCAACAGACCTGTTATGTTTCTTTACGGCCATGTAACCTCCCAGTACGCTCCCCCCGTAGAAAAAACCGGCAACTGTCCCGGTCATAATGCCGATTACCCTGTTATCGGTAACCCATGCCCCATATGTAACGGCTGACAACAGGGTAACCACGACGCCCGCGATGATACCGGTATTTTTTCTGCCAGAATACCAATACCCTCCTCCCGGGATAACACCACAGAATAACGCCGCTACAGCTGATCGCTTTTCCTGCCTGGCAACTTTCGCATAATCTACAAGTGCGCTGTACATTTTCCGGCCACCGTCACCGGGGTCAGCGATATCATATGCCGCCTGGTAATCACCATGCAGCAGGTATATCATAAATCTTCTTTTTTCTAAAGACCTGGAAAACAGGTCATCACTACTGGCGGGGAGACTTGAGAAAAAATCTTTACCCGGTCTATTTCCCCTGTAGATCCCGGCATCAAAGCTGTATACCGCAAGGGCCTTTTGACACAGCGCATTATTGCCACTATATGATGGATACAGGTAAGCACACAGGAAATACTGCTTGCCCATGAGGAGGAAATACGAACGGGAAACGCAAAACTCTGATTCATTAAGATAGCCAGGATGATATGATCTCAGCCGCAGCAACTCGTTATATGCCCTGAAATATTCATCGCTGGATTGAAGATGCTGAATAAAACCTTTCAGTGCTGTTCCTGAATAGTCGGGTGGCATCCCTTCGGACACCTGTTCGCCCCGCACCGTCCCCATCATCATGATGAAGACAATACAGGGTACCATACATCGTATAATTATACGCATTAGATCATTCTGATCATTTCTTTTTTGCAGCCATTTTCTCCCATCCCAGCACAACCGGGGATGCTATATATATAGTGGAATACGTACCGATGACAATACCGAACAGCAGTACAGCCGCGAATCCGCTGATAACATCACCGCCCAGTAAATATAATGCCAGTACGGCAAACAGGGTGGTAATTGACGTAAGCAATGTCCTGGAGATAGACTGCGTAATGGACTTGTTTACCACGTCAAACAATGTCTGCTTTGACTGCACCTGTGTGTTTTCGCGAACCCTGTCAAATATAACAATGGTATCATTTACCGAATAACCAAAGATGGTAAGCAGTGCCGCAATTACAGGTATATCGATCTCAATATTGGCAAAACCACAGAACGCGAACGAAAGAAATACATCGTGCAGCACGGCGGCGATGGCCCCCACGGAATACTTTATTTCGAACCTGAATGAAAGATACATCATCATGAGTATTATGGCTATACTGAAAAGCTTGATGGCTGATTTTTTCAAAAACGCACCAATTGCCGGCCCCACTGTTTCTGTGCCAAGTATTTCTACATTTTCGAAATTAGTATTGATAACGTTTTTCAATATCCCAGCACTTCTTTCTGCCGACTCATTAGCCTGCTGCAGCAGTTTAATAGAAATAACGTACTCATTTAATTCTTCTTTCCCTATCTGCTGCACAGTACCGCTGATATTATTTTCATTCAGGGCATCCCTGATGGAACCGATGTTCACACTCTGTTCGAATTTTGCCGTTATCTTTACACCGCCAACAAAGTCGATCCCCCAGTTTATTCCTCCGGCGGCAACGATACTGGAGATGAATACAGAGAACAATACTAATGATACGCCAAAAGCGATATAGCGAAACCGCAGAAAATCAATAATTTTATCCAACGTCGATACCCCTTATTAAATACTCAATTTTTTAATTTTTCTGCTGG
>CAYFSO010000083.1:0-13772 GCA_964345775.1 uncultured Leptospiraceae bacterium
GTACGAAAAAGCAAAGGGAACCGAAGACCTGGCTGACGAACAGGTTCTGGAGATCGTCAACCGTGCTGCCAAAAAACGAAAAGAGGCCATAGAAGAATACAGCAGGTTGAACAGGGATGACCTTGCAGACAGGGAAAAGGCCGAGCTTGAAATAATACAGCGTTATCTTCCCGAGCAAATGGGCCAGCAGGAAATTGAATCTGCTATTGACGATGTTATTTCTTCCATGGGAGAGGTTACAAAAAAAGATTTTGGCAAGATAATGGGACGCCTCATGTCAGACCTGAAGGGCAAGGCTGATGGAGCCCAGGTAAAATCTATACTTCAAAAAAAGCTTGAAAATCTCTAAAATTCTACACAGGGGTAGTGGGTGAAAATACCCGGGGAAACCATCGATCTTGTAAGGGACCGCGCCCGCATTGAGGACGTGGTACAGCGATATGTTCCTTCGCTTAAGAAAAGAGGGAAGAATTATGTGGGGTTGTGCCCTTTTCATAAAGAGAAGACTCCCTCCTTCACCGTTTCCCCTGATAAACAGCTGTTCCATTGTTTTGGTTGTGGAGAATCTGGAAACGTGTTCACCTTTGTCTCATCCATGGAAAAGGTGTCTTTCCCTGAAAGTGTGAAAATCGTTGCCGACCATGTTGGAATAACCATTGAAACAATTGAAGATCAAAAGAGAGATACCGACTATGACAGGCTACTGGCCGTCAACAGGGGGTCCGCTAAGCTGTATCACGAATACCTTTTATCCCCGGCCGGTAAAACGGCGATGGAATACCTGCGGGGACGGGGTGTTTCAGATGAAGCCATAAAGGAATTCAGGCTGGGATATGCGCCTGATTCGTGGCAGTATCTGACCGACAACCTGCGAAAACACAACATACCACTGGAAGTGGCAGAAAAAGCGGGTGTTCTGGGTAAAAGTGATAAATCAGGCAGGTATTATGACCGTTTCAGGAACAGGATAATTTTTCCCATATGGAACCAAAAAAATGAAATAACAGCATTCGGTGGTAGAATTATACAATCCGGTGAGCCGAAGTACCTTAATTCTCCAGAATCCTCACTTTTTCAGAAAAGATATACCCTGTACGGCTTCAATTTTGCCCGGCAGCATATTGGCGAGATGGACAGGGCCATCGTGGTAGAAGGGTACCTGGACGTTATTGCCTGTCACCAGGCGGGTATACAGAATGTAGTGGCCCCCCTCGGCACCGCGTTGACCTCTGAGCAGGTGAGGCTTCTTGCGCGTAATTGCAATGAGATCATAATTCTCTTCGATGCCGACTCTGCCGGCATCAAGGCATCTTTGCGCTCCCTGGATGTGCTTGCAGACGTGAACGTGGAGGCAAAGGTAGCACAGCTGCCAAATTCAGATCCTTTTGATTTCATAAATGATAAGGGGATCCGTGAATTCATGGTCATAGTCGACTCGGCAATAAAGCCCTTTGATTTCAAGATATCACGTGTTTTTGCCGATTATGGAACGAAAGACCGAATAACGCTCTTATTACGCTTATTCGAGGTTATAGAAGAGATCCCTTACGATTCCGAGAGAATACAATACCTGCAGCAGGTAAGTTCGAGGCTTGGCATCGATGAAGGGGCCATAAGGTCAGATTTCAAGAAATACCTGTTAAAAAAAGGTAACAAGAGGACTTCCATTGAAACAAGGCCCAAACAAGTTCGTGAACGTGAAGGGTTTTTGAAGAAAAGTCACAGGGAACTGGTTATGCTGCTATGTCAGCACCCGGAATTAGTGGAAAGTGCGGTAATTGACTTCCCTGAAGCTGAAATGGAGGATGAGGCTGCCGGAAATATTTTCCAAAAACTGGTGTCCATGAACGCCACGGGCGAGGAGATCAGCATGGATCGTCTTTTTGATTTCTTCAGCCAGGGTGAAGAAAAGGAACTTTTAAATGAGGCACTGGAAAAGGAATTCACCTTTGAACGACCGGCAGAAGCCTATACCGAGATTTACCTGAATATAAGCCTGTATCGTATTGACAGGAAGATCAATCATTACGCGGATCTTGTATCCGCGCAGGACGGGCAGGGTGGAAATGTGCTGCAATACATGACCGAAATAGAAGTGCTGAGAAGGGAAAGGGAAAAGCTTTCATCTTTTATTTATAACAGTAAGGTGTTATAGAAGACCTGCAATATTATATTTTTTAGACATATTCAACAGGGTTGATAGTATATTTATTTAACGGTAAATTATGTATTGAAGTTTCTTCAAGTTTATACGTGTAAAGAAAAATTTATCCAAGGATAATACGGCATATGGCAAAAAATGACTTGATACTTGAAAATATCCCGGAAGTCAAAAAACTTATTGAACTGGGTAAGACAAACGGTGAGATCACCTACGATGAGTTGAATGATACTATTCCGGATAAACTGCTTAACTCGGATAAGATCGACGATATCTTCATAATGCTTAACCAGCTTGGCATTGAAGTGGTTGAAGAGTCGTCCCGGAAGCCCGAAGTCACAGCTACCACCAAGAAAACGGCAAAGGCGGTTGCCCAGGCAAGGAAAGCTGCATCCAGCTCGTCCAATTCCGATGACCCCATTCGCCTGTATTTAAAGGAAATTGGCAAGGTTTCACTACTTTCTGGTGAACAGGAGGTGGATCTTGCGAAGAGAATTGAATACGGTGAAAATCTCATCGAGGATTCCGTACTGAATTCCACACTGCTTGTCAATGACCTTGTTAAGAACAATTCGAAAGTGAAATCAGGCAAGATAAAGCTTACCGAGATCCTCAGGGTAAACAAGCTGTATTATTTTTCATCTTTTGATATGAAAGACCTTGAAGACCGTTATGAAACCCATATAAATATCATCATCGCCGAGGATAAGAAGATCCTCCAGGTGCAGAACAAGATAAAGAAGCTCAGCGAAGAGTCCAAAAAAGCCAAAGAACTGAGAGATGATATAGAAAAGTCCCGTGAGAATATCTACAAGGCCGTGGTGGATATGGGTATCCATGAAAACGAGATCAACAAGCTTGCAACGAAGATCCAGTCCATGGTAGCCCGTGTAAAGGAAACCCAGTGTTTCTTTGACAATGTTGAAGAAATTCACAGTAAAAATGTCAAAGAATTAAAACAGCTGGCCAGGAAGGTGGAAAAGAACGAAGACCGAAAGAAAATACTCAGCGAACTGGGCTTTTCCAAAAAGGACGCTCTTCTTGAGCTGGTGAAGGATATACGTAATAACGAACGTAAGATACGAAGAATCGAACAGGAAGCAGGTTCTCCCGTCGATTCCATACTTGACTGGGGCAAACAGATAGACCTGGGACAGCGCAAGATAGCCCTGGCCAAGAAGGAACTAATAAATGCCAACCTTCGACTGGTTGTATCAATTGCCAAGAAATACGCCAACCGGGGAATGCATTTCTTTGACCTCATCCAGGAGGGGAATATCGGCCTGATCAAGGCCGTTGACAAGTTTGAATACAGGAAAGGGTACAAGTTCTCTACCTATGCAACCTGGTGGATACGGCAGGCTATTACAAGGGCAATTTCCGACCAGGCAAGGACCATCAGGGTGCCGGTACATATGATCGAACAGATCAACAAGGTTATGCGTGAAACCAGGCTGTTCCAGCAGGAACAGGGAAGGGAACCGCTTCCCGAAGAGCTTGCTGACAGGCTGGGATGGCCGGTAAGCAAGGTGAAGGGGGTGAAGAATGTTGCGCGTGAGCCCATATCCCTGGAAACACCCGTTGGGGAGGAAGAAGACTCCCTCCTGGGCGATTTTATCGAGGACAAGGAGGTGGATTCTCCAGTTAACACTGCCGCCTACAGGCTTCTCTCGGAGCAGATAAACTCGGTGCTGAATACACTGCCCGCACGTGAACAGAAGGTCATAAGAATGCGTTTCGGACTCGATGACGGGTACTCTCATACCCTTGAAGAAGTAGGGTACGTGTTCAAGGTCACAAGGGAGCGGATACGGCAGATAGAGGCCAAGGCCCTGCGAAGGCTTCGGCACCCCACCAGGTCACGAAAATTGAAAGATTATCTTGACTATATGTAACCACAGGTACTACAATGCCATGTGCAGTGGAGGGAGTATAAATACTCCCTCTTCATGTTTTATGCGTTCTGCGAATACGAAACTTTTAAAATGTATGAATGAGATCCTGAAGGAAAGGGTATGAACGTGCCGGAAACAGTGGCAGTCACATCCCGTGCCACAGATCGCCGAAAGGTGGCCATAATTGGTGCGGGTTCATGGGGTACGGCTGTTGCACGAGTGATCGCTGAAAACCACCCTGAACTCAGTGTGGTCATATGGGCCCGGGAGAAGGAAGTGGTCAGGTCCATCAACGAAAGGCATGTGAACAGCGTGTTCCTTCCGCAGGTGATCCTCCCTTCGAATATAATGGCAGTAGCCAGTCAGCGGGAAGCAGTGGAGGGCAGTTATGCAGTCCTGATAGCCACCCCGTCCAGGGTGGTTCATGACTTTGTCCAGAAATTGAAAAAGCTTATACCCGAAAAGACCTGTATCGGCTACCTGTCAAAAGGGTTCTGCCGGGTCCACCATGAAATACTTACCATTTCCCAGGCAATAGAAAGGGTTATGCCGGAAGCGGCAGAAGGTTTAACTGCCATTTGCGGCCCCAGTCATGCTGAAGAGGTATCCAGCCGGTATAACACAACCCTTAATGTCGCCAGCCGTTCACCACGGGCACGCAGGGAATTCGTGCGTCTGCTTCAATCACCATACATAGAATGCAGGGAAACTGATGATGTTATCGGTGTGGATCTCGGGAGCACTTTGAAAAATCCGGCTGCCATTGCTGCCGGAATGCTCAGCATGCTGCCGGGATGCGGTGATAACCTGGCAGGTACACTGGTTTCCGAATCGTTACAGGAAATGTTACACCTTGGTAAAGCCCTGGGCGCCCGTGACGAGACCATACTGGGGATCGCGGGACTTGGCGACATGGTTGCCACGGCCCTGAGCGACCACAGCAGGAACCGCCGATTCGGCAGGGATATCGCGTCCCAGGTACAACGCGGCGGTTCCAGTATAAGGTTCTATGACATGCTTGTAATGAGATTCAAGCCTGAATATGTTATCGAGAAGATGAGCCAGCGCCTTAATTACCTTGCAGAAGGTGCTTATGCCATAGAACCTATAATTGAACTGGCCGGGACAAAATCCATACAGATACCGGTATACAGGGCCCTCTACGAGGTATTGCTGAACAAGCGGGATGCACAGCTTCTTATTGAAACAGTGAAAAATCCCAGCAAATTTGAAGAGCTGTATGGCAGGGTGAAGATACAGACGCGTGAAAAGAAAAAGGGTATGGAACAGGCAAGCGCCTACCTGTTTGAAAACGTTGTTGTTGAACGCACGTTGTCACGACTGGATACCCCTGATTACAGGGAAAATATTATAGATTCAAAAGAGCACATGTCACGTCTCATGGCTAATGCCTGTAATACTTCCAACCGACCAAAGACAGACCTGAAGCTTGCCGAAAGGGAAGCGTCACTGTATTCCAGCGTAACAAATGATAATTACAGGGACATGCTGACCCGCATTATAAAGCTGCATTACAGGAGCATAAGTGACAGGCATTCCTATATGATGTACAGGATCATAAGTGTTATGCTTCGGGCATATTCATACCTGGTGAAATTAAAAACCGGGGATAGTGCTCCCTTAAGGCCTGTTATTACCAGTGGTGAACTGAAGGCCGTACAGAAAGCAGGTCGTGGAAGTACAATAGTCTACAGCCTTGAAGGAAAATACTGTTACAGCGCATTGTTTGTCACTATGGGTTTCTCTAAGTATCCTGAATTGCCAAAACCAAGGGTATTGATGGACGAACGCGTGGTAAGATCGGGAATATGGCGGTACCTTCTTCGTAAAGCGGGAATGTACATGGTCTGTCCTGAAAAACTGGCCTCCCCGGTATACAGGGAAGTAATGTTCCAGTATTTATGCACCATGGTAGAGCACGGTGTTTCGGTCTGTTACATCCATCCAGGTAAGATAGATTCTACGGGTGACAGGGCGCTGCTTGAACATATGCTGCAGCTGCTCCAGGCCACAACCGAGGAGATAGCCATTGTCCCCCTTTCATTATCTTTATACCATGATGATGAAGCGGCAGGTAAAAGAAAAGATGGCTTTCCATCAACAGGGGACGTGATTCGAAACCAGGCAAGAATATACATGTCCAGTCCAATGTATCTTTCAGATTATTCACATGCCGAAGAACCGGTAGACGAGATGAAAAACGTGGTGATTGCCAGGCGACCCGGGAACCTGTCATTGTACGAACACCATGTGCTGGCATACGTGTTATGCAGAAACAATTACCATCTTTCTGTAAAAGAGGCCAGGAAAACAGCATCATCGCTTCTGGCGCATGAACTGCGGGGAAGCGGGTTTACCGCAAGACGTATTGTATCGAAGGGGAGTTCATTCCTGGTTAAAAATAATATTGTCACACTGGAAAACGGGGAATTGCGAACCATCGACAGGGCTTCGTTAGACCTCTACGCCTCGCATGTTAACGCGTAAACCCTGGATCCGTTACCGGGAAAGGATATCCCGGAGCAGGGAGAATACCTCGTCCATGTTGCCGGCATCTAAAAGCATACCCGATTTCCTGTCATCAACGGGTTCTTCCAGTATTCTTTTGCTCCATCCACCGGTGAAAGAACAGCATATAACGGGCTTGTTGTATTGCCACGCGTAGGCCAGTTCTGAGAGTGTTCCCGCCTTTCCGCCAATGGAGACAATCACATCTCCCGATAATACATTGATACTGTTACGCGCAAAACCCACACCAGTTGGGATGACCACGGTACAATACCTGTTTGCTTCTTCGAAAAGGCTGGACGGGACGATACCGATTACCGTGCCGCCGGCCTCGCTGGCGCCCCGTGATGCAGCTTCCATGATGCCTGTTCTACCGCCGGAGATCAATGTCCAGTTGTTCTCTGCCACAAATGAACCAATACTCCTGGCTGTTTCCAGGTGATCGGTGGCATCGCTTGATCCTATGATCACAACCTGCTTTGTTCTCATGATGTTTTCGAAAGCAACAGGCTCTGGTCACTGTATATCCTGTTCCAGAAGGTATATACGTCTTCTTCCCTGGCCAGTGTGACCGTATGTTGCTTATATGGTATATTGATATCATTGTACACAAAGTCGATCATGTGTCTTGACTTGATAAACCCTGTTTCGCCTGCCGGCAGGATAACCAGGTATTCGTTAAGGGAAAAGGGCTGGCATGGCGTGTTGTAGTGGTTCTCGATGAGCTTTTTTATTGTCATTGATATTTCAATGATGGAATGGATCCCCATATGATCAAATGTTTTGTGCAGGGTGGAAAAAAGAAAGAGGTGTACATTGATCTCCTCCTTTTTTACCCGTTCAAGAAGCTTTTTCCTGATGTAGTGACTCAACTGGTAATTGAAATCGAAAAGTATTGGTTGATTGTTGTCAATTAAAACTGAAAGGAATTTTTTGATGTATCCCGAAAACTGGAGAAACATCGTTTCAGAGAAATAAGTTGATGAGGATGCCGAAGCAAAAAGGATGATAAAACGGCTGTTTATGTCAATTGGTGTAATATACAGCCTGTGTCCGTCAATTGTGTCTTCACCTGTTTCCAGCAATTGGAATTCTTTTGTGGAAGCAAAAGAGATCTCGGGCCTGTTATTTTCAACGTATGAAGTCAATTTCTCCTGTAACGACCTGTTGCCACGGCTGTATACCGGGGTAACCTCTGCTGTTGATAATAAGAAAACGGTGGAAACCAGGGAAAAGTTTTCAATGTTGTGCATGAAACAGAGGTTCCCCGGTGAATGTGCTGCCTCCCCGCTGGCTGCTTTTTCTGCAAGAGGGAGGACATTCTCTAACGACCTGGAGTAATTTTTATAGCGTTCCCTTGCTTCATCAAGGTCAATATCTCCGCTTGAAAACTCCTTGATAGTGTCGTGTATTGAAAGTATTACTTTCGATAGTTCTTTTTTTGACATTATTAATGACTCTTAAGGCGTAATTTGCTCATGTGCAATTATTATCGGTCAACCCCGTGATTTGCAATCATAATTCTTGTTTTCCTGCTTCCAGGTATGCGATGAATTCCCTGGCCATGGAGTACAGCCGAAAACTGCCGGTGAATAGCGTTATCACATTATTATTACACTGTTGCTCCAGGAATTCAAAGAGTTCACGTGATGAATATGCCAGGATGACACTGGAAAAGCCCTTCAACAGCCGCGTCCCGGGTACGTAACACCTTGGATCCTCCAACACGTGGTATGCCACCTTTTTTACGCCGTATTCATGAAGCAGGGAGAACATGGTTGCATGATCCTTGTCTTCCATAAAGCTTACTGCAGCCGTCAATTTGTGACCGGGATGGAGATGCCGTATGCTGTCAAGAAGCATCTTCAGTGCAGCAGGATTATGCGCGGGGTCGAAGTATACCGTCGGATCTTTACGCAGCTTTTCGCATCGACCGGGTATTGAAAGAGTAGTGAATGCTTTGCGAACTGCCGGTTCCAGTTGGCCGGCAGGTTTTCCCGTTAGTATTTCGGCAGCCGTTATGGCAATCCCCGCGTTCCGGGCCTGTACCATGCAGTCTGATGTCATATAAATATCCTTGATGTCAAGGCTGCCGGTAATTGCCGATTCGCACCTGAAGTTGAACCGCGTCCCCCCGCCTTCAGCAGGGTTTATGCTGCTGGTTTGAAAATGGTCACCCTCCATGATAAGTGATGCCCTTTCAGCCGCGGCCCTCTCCCTTATCACATCCAATGATGCGCCTGTTCCACCTGCGGCAATCACGGGTACTCCCGGTTTAATAATACCCGCCTTCTCATGTGCGATCTTTTCAATACCGTCTCCCAGGATGGCGGCATGATCCATGGCAATTTCGGTGATAACGGATAATTCAGGGGTGATCACGTTGGTGGAATCAAGCCGCCCGCCCAGACCGGTTTCCATGATGGCAATGTCAACGTCTGATACTGAGAAGTGACAGAAAGCGGCCCAGGTGACCGCGTCGAACCAGGTGGGCCGGTTACGCGTGGATCCCAGGTGTTTTTCAAGGATGCCCGTGTAATTCTCGAGGTCTTCATCACCCACCGGAAGCATGTCAACGCGTATCCTTTCGTGTATGGTGAGCAGGTGGGGGGAGGTGTACAGTCCGGCGCGTATTCCCGCTGCCCTGAGAATGGACGCCAGCATCCAGGCCGTCGATCCTTTCCCGTTGGTTCCGGCTATGTGTACGAATTTGCCATCCCGGTGGGGGTTGCCCGATAATGCCAGCAGTTCACGGATAGCGGAGAGATCATACCCGGAGTACCTGCCGCTGCTGACAGTCTCGTTGTTCACCAGCGATGAAAGTATGCGCGAGAACCTGTCCATGTGTCAGGAGATGCCTGCCATAAGGGCTTCGCGCATTGCTGCCACCGGCGCGTCCAGCCCCGTCCATATGGTGAACTGCCTGCAGGCCTGGTGCAGCAGCATGTTGTCGCCGGTAAGCACGGTGCAGCCTTTTTCACGCGCGTGACGCAGCAGGGTGGTCTCCCTGGGAACGTAGACAATATCAAGAACAGCATGATGAGGCATCAATAGTTCCCGGTGCAGCGGTGTGTTCCCGGTGTCAGGATGCATTCCCACGGGGGTGGTATTCAATATGATGTCCACCTTTTCCATGTAACCGTTGTCAAGTTCTGCGATGACCGCATCCTCTACGGCAGCGCCGGTTGCGCGTATATCATCTGCCAGGGGGCGTACCCGGTCAGGGTTTCTCCCGGCGATAACGATATCTGCCCCCCCGGCTGCCAGGGTGAACCCTGCGGCGCGGGCCGAGCCCCCGTTGCCCAAGACAAGCACGCGGGCGGCATTCACGTCCACCCCTGCTTCTTTGAATGTTTCACTGATACCAATACCGTCGGTGTTAAACCCGTGTATGATGCCGTTGTCATTCAGGAGGGTGTTTACCGATCCGATCTTGCGGGCAAGATGGTCAATGCTGTCGCACAATGCCATCACGTCTATCTTGAATGGGATGGTAACGCTGGCCCCCCTTATGCCAAGGCAGCGCATGGCATCGACCGCCTTCTGAATGCTTTCCGGCTGAAAGGCAAGGTACGCGGCGTTGATGCCTGCCTGGCTGAAGGCGGCATTATGCATGGCGGGCGAGAGGGAGTGTGTTACCGGGTTGCCGAAGATGCAGTAGAGCCGGGTTGCAGCGTCAATCTTCATGGTCAATGATCTCTCCTGTCTTCCTGTCTATAAAGCGTGTGGTGAAACTGGTCTGCTCTACCACCATGAAAAACCCGCCCGGGTCAACGCAGAACCCGTTATGGTATTCGGTTACCATCACCGCCTCGCCGGGTTCAAGCTCAAGACGGGTCTCGGTCCCATTTTCACGAAGCAGCAGACCCATCCTGCCGCCGGTACAGATAAAAAGCTCAGGGCACGTGTGCTTTTCCAGCACGTCCACATGGTCTGCACTTTCAAACTCGGGCCTGTATATCCCCAGCCGCCAGCTCCCGTCATCCTCGAAGGGAACATGCCATCGTCCGTCAGGTCGTAATCTCATTTTCTTCATGACAGACATGGTATACCCGATAATATCTCCATCAAGCAATTTTTTACACCGGCTTTACATAATATTTATATTGCAAAAATCTTCGAATTTTATTAACTGTACATTGGTAAAAGATCACCGCTAAGTGCAAAGTACTCGTTTTGGCGGTTTTACTTAAAAAATATCAGCAGGTTACCCTTATGCAGAAGATCGGTATCATCGTCAATTTCAATTCACGCAAAAACAAGCGGGCAAAGCGTGACCCGGTGAAGGTTTTGCAGGAGGCGGGAGGTGACCACGTCATCGTGCGCGCAACGCACTCGCTGGATGATATAACTACCGTGGCCGAGGAGTTCAGGCAGGCCGGCATCTCGTATTTCGCCACCTCCGGCGGTGACGGTACCATCCACCACGTTCTGTCCCGGTTCATACACGTGTACGGGGAAAACCATGTTCCGCCCCTGCTTATTTTGAAAGGCGGCACCATGAACAACATCTCGAAGAGTATTAACCTTAAGGGTGACGGCATAGATATTCTCAAACGTGCGGTTGCCCTCTTGAAGAAGGGCGACAGCCTTGAACTGCATCGCCGTGACACCATGAAGATAAACGATCTGTACTGCTTTTTGTTCGGCAATGGCATCACCGCTGCTTTTCTACAGGAGCTGTACGATAACGGTAAAACCTATACGAAAATACTGCAGATCATATACCAGTGCATTCGTGAGGCCACGCTGCCCGCGGCAAAGACGAAACTTCTCAGGGGGGTGGACGGGAATGCCGGGGTGGACGGCGAAACGCTTCCGTTTGATCATTTCCTGGGCATACTTGCCGGTACCGTTGAGGACGTGGGCATGGGATTTTCGCCGCTGTCCCGCGCGAACAGTGAAAACGGGACGTTCCACATCATCATCAACGGGATGAAACCGTCAGAAGCGGTACGAAACATCCACAGGCTGAAACGGGGCAGGGCCATTGATCACCCCATGAATTTTGACGGGACTGTACGCGAAATACACCTTAACATGGATGCTCCCTTCAGCTACACCATGGACGGTGATCTTTACCGGTCCGAAGGGCAGCTTCACGTGGCGACAGGCCCGCCCGTGATGCTTGCAAAGGCATGAGTTCCTGTCATGCCAGCTTGCGATCCATAAGCATTGACAGGGGACGCAGGCTCTGCATCAGTTCGTTAAATTTATCCGACCTCAGTGACTGACCTCCATCACACATGGCAGACGAAGGGTCATAATGAGACTCAATCATGAGGCCGTCTGCACCCGCTGCCAGGGCTGCCAGCGAAAGGGGACGTATGAGCTTCCAGTTGCCGGCAGCGTGTGACGGGTCAACAATAACCGGCAGATGGGTTTTCTGTTTCAAAATGGGAACAGCCGATATATCCAGGGTATTACGTGTCTCAGTCTCGAAGGTGCGAATACCCCTTTCGCACAGTATTACGTTCATGTTCCCTTCTGAGAGGATGTATTCTGCTGACATGAGAAATTCCTGGATGGTTACCATCATGCCCCGTTTCAGCAATACGGGCCTTTTTGTTCTTCCCGCCTTTTTTAAAAGCGAGAAATTCTGGCAGTTGCGGGCGCCTATCTGTATAATATCTGAGTATTCAGAGATGACAGGCAGGTCTTCCGCGTCAAGTGCTTCGGTTATTACGGGCATGTTGAACTGGTCACCCGCCTTTCTCAGCAGTTTCAGCCCCTCTATACCCATACCCTGGAACGCGTAGGGGGATGTACGGGGCTTGAAGGCTCCTCCCCGCAAAATAGAAGCGCCCGCTTGTTTGACAAAGCGGGCGGTTTCCAATAATTGCGGTTCTGATTCGATAGAGCATGGACCGGAAATAATACTGATGCTGTCACCACCGATGGTTACATTGTTGGAAAGGTGTATAACGGTTCCCGTGTCTTTAATGGTCCTGCTTGCCAGCACGTAAGGTACATCGGTTTTGCAAAAGGAATACCCGGAGTTTATATTGTAATTGGCAAAATCATCTTCGTTTACACCCATTACGGTGCATACATTGCCCCTGCTGGTCTGCATGCAGTAGGTTCGATGTCCCTTTGTTTCAAGGATCTCCCTTGTTTTTTGAATGTCGGTATTGTTGTTTTCCTGAAGTAGTAAGATCATGGTATTCCTCCGTTAATTTACGTGGTACTAAAAAAGGCCGCTCGGAGGGGACGGCCTTTTTTGCTTTGCATTAAAAAAGACCGCCAGCTTCCCGCCTGCGGCCTTTGCACATTACAACACCCACAAAAGCTACAGACGAGCTCTGCCGTAAAAATAATAAAACCAGAAATAGCTGTTGTGGCTGTTGCAAATTTGAGTTTTCATAGATAATTAATTCATTTCCTTTTGTTACTTAGCCATTTATTTCATACATGAAAAAATGTCAATCAAAATTGCTGTTCATTGTAGAGGAAATGCTATGTTATCTTTACAATAGCTGAATAGTAAAAAAATAGTAAATATTTTATTGACGTTTTTTCAGAGAATGAATACATTATAGGCAATAATGCGTATATATGCTACGGCTTTAATATTGTGAGTGGAGAATGTTGTGATGAAGAAAAAAACAAAGGTGTCAGATTGTTACCAGGCTGAAGGCTGGTGTCTTACTTCTAATGAAAATATATGTCTTGCCAGGTGTATCTTTGACGATGGTTACCGTGACGAAATAAGGGAGATAAATAAACACGAGATAATTGTCAAGATATCTGATATCATTGGCGCCAATCCCTCAGACCTGTGCAGGGCTGAAGAAATATTTGAGCAGGTTAAATTCGACATAGCCAACTACATAATTCATCATGAATATAACTGTGAACGAGGGATAAATGCTGACCTGCTTCTCTGGCTTGACAGCAAGACGAATCCCAACAAGATGGAAAAGCTGAATAACTTTATCGAAAAATATATCAAGTAGTACACAATTGAGCAGGTCCAGTCTATTACTTCATACATGCTGTGCACCCTGTATATCATACGTATACAGGGTCTTGCGCACTGAGTACCAGGTTACCGCCTACTTTTATAATCCCAATATTGCCCCCCGCGGGGAGTATGAACGACGAAGGAATGAGTTGTTTCGTTTCTCTGAAAATGAATCCTTTCCGGTTATCGAGGGTGAAAGGGATCATGGCAGGTGGACATCAAT
>CAYFSO010000084.1:0-13556 GCA_964345775.1 uncultured Leptospiraceae bacterium
ATATATTATTGTTATAAAGAACTGTTTTCCATTCCCAAGAATCCGGAAAGAGTGACAAATAATAAAAAAGGGACGGTGTGAATACCGTCCCTTTTTAAAAATGTATACAGTGTAACTGTTGAATTCTTTAACTGATGAAAAGCATTTCCCAGAACCTGGGAAGCGGCCAGATGGAATCATCAATGTACCCTTCGAGTTCATCAACGTCTTCGCGCATCTTTTCCATTAAGGTCTTGATCTCGTAGCAGAAGTAACAGGCGCTGTCCTCTTCATCCTCGATGGAATGTGCGTGTTCCAAACGCTTTTTCAATTCTTTCACGTTTTTAAGGATATTGTTGATAAGGGATGCCACGGTGGCAAGAAGCTCTTTCTGTTCGCCCGCTTCCGCGTCCTTGCCAAGTATATCAAACAGTTCATCCAGTGATGTTGCAAGTTCCTTCTGGTATCGAATGGCTGCCGGTATAACTGATGCTGATACCATCTCAACCAGTGTTTTCGCCTCTATGTCAAGCTGCTTGATATAACGTTCCATGCGTATGTTGTACCGTGATCTAAGCTCAACGGGTGTGAGGACGTTATACTTTTCAAAAAGCTTGATAGCCTTATCAGTTACCAGGTCTAGCAGGGCTTCACAGGTTGCCTTCTTGTTTGGAAGACCCCGTTTTTCAGCCTCCTTCTCCCATTCCTTTGAGTAGTTATCTCCCATGAAAAGCACCGGCTTAACAGTTGAGATCTCTTCCTTGAAAACCTCCAGCGCAGCCTTGTTGACGTCACCGCCCTTCGATTCGATCTTATCAGAAAGATAATCCAGGCTTTCGGCCACAATAGTATTGAGCACCGTTGCGGGGAAGGATATGGAATGTGATGAGCCAACCGCCCTGAATTCGAACTTGTTACCGGTAAAGGCAAACGGGGATGTCCTGTTCCTGTCGGTATTGTCCTTGCTGAGTACCGGCAGCGTGTTGAGCCCCAGGTCGATGATGGCACCGTTAGTAGCATCGGTGATCTTGCCCTGCTCGATGTCGTCAAGTATGCCGGTAAGCTGTTCGCCCAGGAAGACCGATATGATGGCAGGTGGCGCCTCGTTGGCCCCCAGCCTGTGGTCATTACCTGATGATGCAACAGAGGCCCTCAGTATGTCCGCGTGATAAAACACCGCGCGTATGGTGGCGATGAGGAACATCAAGAACTGGATGTTGTCCTGCGGTGAATTACCGGGATTCAGCATGTTCCCGCCAAGGTCGTCCGACAATGACCAGTTGAGATGTTTACCTGAACCGTTGATCTCTGCAAAAGGTTTTTCATGAAGCAGTACCGACAGATCATGCCTTGATGCAACACTCTTGAGTATTTCCATCACAAGCTGGTTATGATCAACGGCGATATTGGCTTCTTCAAATATTGGAGCTATCTCGAACTGGCTTGGTGCCACCTCGTTGTGCCTTGTCTTGGCCGGTATGCCCAGCTTGTAAAGTTCCTCTTCCGCGTTATGCATGTACGAGATCATGCGTTCCTTGATGCTGGCGAAGTAATGGTCTTCAAGCTGCTGGCCCTTGGGTGGTGCCGCGCCAAGTACGGTCTTTCCGGCCAGGAGAAGATCCTGTCTCTTGTAATAGAAGTCCTTGTCTATGCAGAAATATTCCTGCTCGGCCCCAAGGGTTGCTATGACCCTGCTTACCTTCTTATTGCCAAGCAGTTTCAATGCCCTTATAGAACTTTCATTTATGACCTTTATTGATCGTAACAGTGGTGTCTTCTTATCCAGCGCGTCCCCGGTGTATGAAAGGAACACGGAGGGGATACACAGTGTAGACCCGATCCCGCTATTCAATATAAACGCGGGGCTTGAAGGGTCCCACGCGGTATACCCACGGGCTTCAAATGTTGAACGGATACCGCCGCTTGGGAAGCTTGACGCGTCCGGTTCACCCTGTACAAGCTGCTTGCCGGAAAACCGTTCAATGGGGATACCGTCATCCATCATCTCCAGGAAGGAATCGTGTTTCTCGGCAGTGTTCCCGGTCATGGGCTGAAACCAGTGGCAGTAATGGGTGGCTCCTTTCCCGATTGCCCATTCCTTCATGGCGTGGGCGACCGCGTTTGCCACTTCCTCGTCCAGCTTTTCGCCTTCCTCTATGATCCGTGCCAGTTTTTTGCTCAGGTTGGCAGGTAGTTTATCCTGGATCACCCTGAAATTGAAGGTGTCTTCACCATAATAATTCGAAACGGGAATATTCTTTTCCCGCATTATGGGATATTCACGTTCTGATGCTGGAATCCTTGAGTCTCTTTTCATGTATCCTCCTCTTGTAAACACGTACTAACAGTTAGTAGTGCCATGTATTATGAAAGAATATTTTTTCGACGTGAAAAAGTAAAGCTAATAAGTACTATTCATGGTATCAAGATGGCTCCTTACTACATAAATGTCAATTTATGTGATGATAAAGCTCCTGTTTCACTGTTTATTTAACATTTATGTAATATATCCTCCATTTGCTCGTAATTTTGAACATCCCCCACGTTGTACATGGGGGATGCTGTATTGCCTATTTCAATGTGAACGATTCGAAATCAGGGTATGCTTCCATGCCGTGTTCGGCGATATCCAGTCCCCGCAATTCCTCGTCGCGGCTTACCCGTATGCCTACAACAGCATTGACGATCACCCATATAACCCAGCTGAGTATAAAGGTAAATGCGCCAACTGATACCACTCCCACTATCTGGTCTGCAAAAGAATTAATGCCACCTCCGTAGAAGAGTCCCAGCGGTGGCTGGCCGTCGCCGCCCGCAAGTGGTGCCGAGGCAAAAAGGCCTACTGCCAGGGTTCCCCAGATCCCGTTTATGAGGTGTACCGAAATGGCACCTACGGGATCATCTATCCTCCACCTGTCAAAAGCGATAACAAAGACAACAACCAGTATGCCGCCGATGAAACCAATGATCACAGAGGCCCCGGCGCTTACGAAGGCACATGGGGCGGTTATTGCCACCAGTCCGGCAAGTGAGCCGTTCAATATCATGGAAAGGTCTGGTTTTCCAAGTGCCAGCCAGGCTGTCACGGTGGCTGCGATTGCTCCCGATGCCGCAGCCAGGTTGGTGGTAACCGCGATCCTGGCGATATCATTGGGAGATGCTGACATGGTTGACCCGGGGTTGAAACCGAACCATCCGAACCACAGTACGAACACGCCAAGTGTTGCCAGTGTCATGCTGTGCCCGGGAATGGGGTTTACCGACCCGTCCGGGTTATACTTGCCGATCCTGGGGCCAAGCACAAGGGCTCCTGCCAGCGCAGCCCAGCCGCCAACTGAATGCACCACCGTTGAGCCGGCGAAATCCCAGAACCCCCTTTCCTGCAGCCATCCGCCTCCCCATATCCAGTGACCGGTGATGGGGTACATGATGCCGACAAGCATTGCCGAAAAAATTATATACGAGATGAACTTTATCCGTCCACCAACCGCACCGGACACAATGGTTGCTGCAGTTGCGGCGAAAACCAGCTGGAAGAAGAACTTGGCAAAAAGCGGTACCGATGCCCAGCCCATTGCCGAGTAGACCCCCTCGTATGCTTCTCCCACAAGGGGACTGTTGTCAGCTCCACCCAGCATCCAGAGACCCCTGTAACCAAGGAATCCGTTGCCGTCCCCGAACATGAGACCCCAGCCGATAAACCAGAATGCTATGGACGCAATTGAGAAAACTATGAAGTTCTTGGCACTTACGTTTACAGAGATCTTTGCAGGCTGCAGGCCTGTCTCTACCATGCCGAAACCAAGGTTCATGAAGAATACCAGTATTCCCGCAAGAAGTACCCAGATGGTATCGGCAATAACCGTGCTGTTCTGCATGATCACCGTTAACTGGTCGATCTTTTCCATAACTTCAGGTGTTATTGTGGCAGAAGGGGCAACTTCTTCTGCGATTACCATTCCGGCACCAGTTAGAACCAGAAGTGCCGTTGCCATTAGTATACGTACAATTCTCATCGTTTGCCCTCCTGTTATGCTTCGTAGTATAGAGAGTATTCCCAGGGATGAGGCCTGAGAGATACCTGGTCAATTTCGCTGATACGCTTGAATTCTATGTAGCTTTCGATCAGCGATCTCGAGAAGACGTTCCCCTTCAGCAGGAACTCGTGATCCTGTTCAAGGCCGTCTATTGATTCCTTGAGGCTGCCGGGTGTGGAGCGAATAAACATCTTCTTCTCCGGCGGCAGTTCGTAAATGTCATCATCGATTGGATCGGGCGGCTCGATCATCTTTTCGATACCGTCAAGACCTGCCATGATCATGGCGGCGAAAGCAAGGTAGGGATTCACCGTTGAATCCGGACACCTGAACTCTATCCGCTTTGCCTTTTCGCTTTCGCTGTACATGGGTATACGTACCGCCGCAGAACGGTTTCGTGCCGAGAACACCAGGTTGATGGGTGCCTCGTATCCCGGAACAAGTCTCCTGTAAGAGTTAGTGGTAGGGGCGGCGAAGGCAAGTACCGCTTCTATATGGGCAAAGATACCGCCAATGAAGTAGCGTGCCTCGTCGCTCAGGTCGGCGTACTGGCCGAAATCGTAGAACATGTTTTTGCCGTCCTTCCACAGGCTTATGTGGGTGTGCATGCCGGAACCGTTGTCCATGAATATGGGTTTCGGCATGAAGGTTACTGTTTTGCCGTACCTGTGGGCCACGTTCTTTACAAGGTACTTGTATTTCAGCAGCGTGTCCGCCTGTTCAACCAGCTCTTCAACATCCAGCCCGATCTCGGTCTGCCCGGCGGTGGCAACCTCGTGGTGATGCAGGTTGGCCTGTACGCCGCAGCTTCGCAGTACCTCAACCATCTTTGACCTGAGATTGTGCAGCTGGTCGTGGGGTGCCACGGGGAAATACCCCTGCTTGTACCCGATCTTGTATCCCAGGCTGCCTTCTCCCTTCTTGGCGGTGTTCCAGTATCCCTCGGCGGAGTCCACCTCGTAGAAGGCCCTGTTCTGGGTCTGCTCGTAGGACACGTGGTCGAAGATGAAGAACTCCGGCTCAGGTCCGAAAAAGGCGGTGTCGGCAATACCGGTTGAACGCAGGTAGTCGATGGTCTTGAATGCCACGTACCTGGGGTCCTTTTCATACCTTGTCCTCTTCACTGGATCCACGATGTCACAGAAAAAGCTCATGGTCCTGTGATCGAAGAAGGGGTCAATAAAGGCGGTGCTGGGGTCAGGCCGCATCAGCATATCGCTCTGGTTGATGGACTGGAATCCCCGTATGGAGGAACCGTCAAAACCGGTACCAACGGTGAACAGGTCCTCGTCCGCCTTTTCCGCCGTTTGCGTGTAATGGTGGATCCTGCCGAACAGGTCGCAGAATTTCATGTCCACGAACTCTATGTTCTTTTCCTTGATAATCTGCAGTATCTCGGAGATGGTTATATGCTCGTTTCGTTTTTTTACCGTGTAGATTTCATCAAATATGGCTTCCATCTTCCTTCTCCTTGTTCAATTGGTTGCGTCCTGTCATTCCAGTTCCTTCTTGACGGGAGCGGTTTTGCCGCCGTCGGCTATACCCGTGAGGTCAACCCCGGTTGCGTTCTTGATCTGCTCAAGGAAGGTAACCACGCTTGAAGTGACGTCTCCCACGTGATTTGGAATGCCGCCGTTACCCATCACCACCAGTTTCTCCACTTTCAGGTTGTCGGCGATGACACCGGAGATGCTGTCAACGATGTTGGGCAGTATGTGCAGCATGAAAAGTTCCCTGTTGCTGCCGTCGCCCCATTCTTCCTTCATCTGCTTGACGGCGTCTGCCATGGCAAGTCCCTGTTCTTTCAGGTACGAAGCCTGTCCGAATGCCTTCAGCTCGTCCGCCTTCTTCCCGGCCTCGGCCGGTATGACAAGCTCGGCGTGGTATTTCCTGGAGTTCACGTCCTTGCGGATCTCTTCAAGGTCCTTTTGCTGGCTAAGCTCTTCAAGCCTGCGTGAATACTCTGACTTCATCTCAAGCTTGTTGGTCTGTTCGTACAGTTCAGCCTTGCGGTTGCGGTAACCGGTCTCGTATTCCTTTATGGCCATCTTCGACTTGTACTCAACATCAGACGCCTTCTTGATGGATTCGGACTCAACGATCTTCGCTTCTGATTCGGATTGTGCTTCCTTGATACGGGCGTCCCTCTGTACCACCGCGTTTCTCTGGCGTCCAACCGCTTCCAGGTAGCCCTGTCCGTCCCTCAGGTCCTCGATCTTTATTGAGTCAAGGGTGAAACCAAGCTTGTTCAGCTCAATGCCTCCCTTTTCATATACTTCTTCTTCAAGTTCGATACGCCTGTAGTTGGCATCTTCCGGGGTGTATCGCGCAAGGATACCCCGCATCACACCTTCAAGGGTGCTCTTGGCGATGGTCTCTATCTCGTGGGGAGCCTTGCCAAGCAGCCTCTCAACCGCGTTTTCAAGCCCGCCGTTTTCCCTGGATGCTATCTTGATATGGGCGATGGCGGTTATATCAAGGGGTATCATACCCTCGGACATGGCCCGTGATATCTCGAAATCCAGGGGAATAGTTGCAAGTGACAGGCGGGAGACCTTTTCCAGTATGGGTGTTCTCAGTCCCCAGCCACCCCGTATCACGCGGTACCCCACCACGTCACCGGACTTAAGCTTTCGCTTTCGTCCCGAAAAAATCAATATTTCATTTGGTTCACAGATCTTCAGGTTGGCCTTCAGGTATAAAAGAAAAGCCGCTATGGCCATTATGATTAATGAACCAGCAAGTGCCCAGTCAATTGATCCTGTATTCATTGTTACCTCCATTAGTTATTACACTGAAATTATCCAATAGCCCTCGAGCCGCGTTCACCGGTTCGAATGCGTATACACTCATCGATGGGAATGACAAATATCTTTCCGTCTCCGATCTCACCGGTCTTGGCACCGCGCGTGATTGCCTTGATGGTGGGCTCCACGTAATCGTCGTTAACTGCAACTTGAAGCTCCACCTTCTTTAATAGCTTGATCTCGTGCTTGATGCCACGGTACGTTTCGGGATAGCCTTTCTGTCGTCCGGCACCGATAGAGTTGACAACAGTCATGAGATTAACGCTGGCCTCGTTCAGTTCTCTCTTCACATCGGCCAGCCTCTCGGGTCGAATAACTGCCACAACCAGTTTCATCAGCTCCTCCTTCGAAATTAAATGATTCATGTTTTCGTTTTCTGAAAATAACGCGTTATATGCAATCTGAAACGAAAATGATTGATATAATTATATTCAATACCATCACCGGTGATTGTCAATTTTTGAAATTGAGAAGGGGCATGTTTCGGGTTTATTTAACAAGCGTGTAATTTGTTCGTAACATGTTCGTAATAAACGGGCTTTTTGCGCAGATGAATTGACATAATTGTATTTTATTCATAACGTGTGTAAAAATATCCAGGTATACTGGAAAATGGAACATGTATTGAAATGAACACGGGCGAATTAAAAGAACTGCTGCGTTCCGAGGGCATTCATCCCAGTAAGAAGCTGGGACAGAACTTTCTTGTGAACCATGGAATGGTGGAGAGGATCGTTGAGTCATGCAACCTGGGAAGTGCTGACAGGGTGCTCGAGATAGGCCCCGGCGCGGGTGCGCTTACGGGACTGCTTGCAGAGAAAGCAGCGCACGTGACCGCCGTTGAGATCGACTCGGGGCTGGTGCGCCTGCTGCGTAAACATTTCGGTGACAGGGAAAACCTTGATATTCTGCACGCTGATATATTGAAAACAGGTATACCGGGTGATGTGAACAGGGTTATAGGAAACCTTCCGTATTACTGTTCCTCGGAGATCCTTTTCCGGGTGGCGGCACAGGAATCGGTGACCATGGCATGTTTCATGCTGCAGAAGGAGATGGCCCAGCGCATTGCGGCAGAACCGGGGGACAGCAATTACGGTGCACTTACCGTGAACCTGAAGCTCTATTTTGACGTGGAATATCTCTTTAACATTGACAGGCAGTCCTTTTTTCCGCAGCCGGATGTTACCTCGACGTTTATAAAGCTTACCAGGATAACACGTGGGCTGAACGAAGAGGAGAAGAAGTTATTTCATGAGCTGGTAAAATCCGCCTTCTGGGGCAGGCGAAAGACCATAAAAAAGGCCCTTACCGATTCTCCCCACCTTGATTGGACCGTGGATGATGTGGCACAGTTGCTGGAATGGGCAGGCTATGAAGAAACTGACAGGGGAGAGACACTTGAGATGGAGGACTTCATGTTGCTGGCCCGTGCCGCCTGGGACATGGAACTGTGATATGACTGAAAAGACCATTGAAAAGATATTATGCAGGGTGGAAAAGCCCGCCCGGTACATGGGGGGTGAGTTGAACAGCCGTGTAAATAAAGAGGCACTGGTGCGGATGGGGCTGTGCTATCCCGACCTCTACGAGGTGGGCATGGCCAATAACGGCATACAGATACTCTACGACGCGGTAAACGGCATGCAGAACGTGGCCTGTGAGCGGGTTTTTGCCGTTGCACCCGACCTTGAAAAGGCCCTGCGTGAAGAGAATCTTCGTTTATATACACTTGAAACGTACACCCCCCTCAAAGATCTTCACCTGCTGGCATTCAACGTGGCCCATGAGCTCCTTTACACCGGCATTCTGCAGGTGATGGACCTGGGTGGCATACCCCTGCGGTCGGCAGACCGAAAAGAGGAACACCCCGTCATCATGGCCGGCGGCGAGTCCGTATCCAACCCGGCCCCCCTTATGCCCTTCGTTGACGCATTTTTCATGGGTGACGGGGAGGAGGGCATAGTTGATATATGCCGGGTGCTGCTCAATGCAAAAGAAGAAGGCCTTTCCCGTGACAGCCTGCTGCAGCGGCTTGCCGGCATAGAGGGGGTGCTGGTACCCGGCAAAAACAGCAGGGTGCGAAAGCGGGTATTCAGGTCAACAACAGGCTCTGACCCCCTGAAGCCGGTGGTCCCTTCCATCAGGATCACCCAGGAGCGGGTGGTGGTGGAGGTAAACCGGGGCTGCCGCAACCTCTGCAAGTTCTGTCACGCCGGCTACTATGAGCTTCCCTACAGGAAATTCTCGTGGGAATGGGCCCGTGACAGGGTGTTTGCCATGCTCGATAACACCGGCTACGACGAGGTTTCCTTCGCCTCCCTCTGCCTGAACGATTACCGCCACCTGGTGGAGCTACTCAACGGGGTACTGCCCGGTCTCACCGGGCGGGGCGTGTCCGTTGCCCTGCCGTCCCTGCGGGTGGAACCCGAAACGGTGCCGGTGATCGAGCTGGTGTCCGACGTGCGAAGGGCCTCGCTCACCTTCGCGGTTGAGTCGGCTACCGACCAGCTGCGCAGGATCGCCTTCAAGCGGCTGCATACCGCTGATATAATATCCATTATACAGGAGCTTTACAACCGTGGCTGGCAGCGGGTGAAGCTCTATTTCATGATCGGCCTGCCCGGCTACCGTGACCATGACGAGGCGGACGATATTATTGAACTGTTGAACGAGATATACAGCATCGGAAAGAACCGGCTGCAGCTGAACGTCACCGTGTCCCCCTTCGTGCCCAAGCCCCATACCCCCTTTCAGCTGGAGGAACAGGCCAACACCGCCTACCTGCGTGATACAATACAGCGCATAAAACGGGGTGTGCCCCGAAAGATCCAGGTGAAAAATCACGACGTGTACCATTCCCTGCTGGAGGGGGTGCTCTCCCGCGGTGACGGCAACCTTGCCGACGTAATAGAGGATGCCTACCGGGCGGGAAGCAGGCTTGACTCGTGGTCGGAGTATTTTTCTTTCGCAACATGGGAGCAGGCCCTTGAAACCCGTGTCCCCGGCTGGCAGGAGTACCTCAACAAGCGTATGCAGGACGGGAACCCGTGGGACGTGGTTGAAACCGGCTTCGAGAAGCTGGTGGCGGCAAAAGGCCGCTCAACCTGGGACGGAAACTCCCTGCCCCGGTCATTCAACACAGGAAAGGACACGCTGAACAAAGAGGCGGTGCAGCAGGCCATGCGAAAGTTCGAGGAGAAGTACCGGGTTGAAGGATGCGTGCGCCTGTCACTCTCCAAGACCGGCATGTCCCGTTTTATACCACATATCGACTTCATGGAAATACTGAAGCGGGCACTTCGCATGGCGCACGTGCCGGTGTCCTTTACCCGGGGATTCAACAAGCGTGAGCGTATATCCATGGGGTACGCGCTGCCCCTGGGTACCGAAAGTGAAGCAGAATTCTGCGACGTGGAGCTGTACCGGTCAATAGACCCGAAATCGCTGCCGGGCCTGTTGAACCCCCTGCTTCCACATGGTATAATGGTGACCGATGCCGGCATGGTGGAGGACGGGTCATCCCTTACCGCCGACGTGTCATACATGGAGTACCTGGTTACCACGGAAGACGCGGGTACGGCCAGGAAACTTGTCTCGGGCATGGAAAAAAGACCCTCATTTGATAAGAAAACCAAAAAAGGGTTGAAGACGGTGGCCTTCGATGATGCAATACTGCACTGGGGCCCGGTAGAAGGCGGTGTGCTGCTGCATCTCCCGGCAGGTCTTTCACAGTCAATACGTGCCGACAGCATCGTGCTGCAGGTGACAGGGCATGATGATCTTTCGGCATTCAGAATAATAAAAAGAGCCCAGTTCCGAACATCGGACAGGGGCCCTGCTCAGGTCAGTTAACAGGTGGACAGCGTGCAATGTAGTGTAATGGTGTAAAATGGAATATTCTGACAAACAATACAGGAGGAACGTATGAGCAAGTTATGGTATGATCTTGAAGACAAGGTTGCAGTGGTTACCGGCGGCAGCCGGGGTATCGGACTGGAGATAGCACGTGAGCTTTTAAACCAGAAGGCGAAGGTGGTCATCTGCGGACGAAAGCAGGAGGGCCTCGACGGGGCGGCAAACGAACTGAAGGGGGGCGACTCCCTGCTGACAGTACAGGCGCATATTGCCAAAGAAGAGGACGTTGATAAACTGTTCGACGCCGCACTTGATAAGTTCGGCAAGGTTGACATCCTCATCAACAACGTGGGCATGAACCTTCCCACCGGGGGCATTGTTGACGTTGAACTGTCCCAGTGGCAGAAGATCCTGGAATCAAACCTCACCGGTACCTTCCTGTGTTCACGCAGGGCGGGTAAGATCATGCGTGACCAGAAGTTCGGCAAGATGGTCAGCGTGTCGTCGGTTGCCGGTCACAAGGCGTCACCGGGCATGAACGTGTACGGTATTGCCAAGGCGGGCATCGAGATGATGATGAAGAACATGGCCTTTGAGCTTGCCGGCTACAACATACAGGTGAACACGGTGGCCCCCGCCATGGTGCGCACCGATTTCAGCAAGCCCTTCTGGTCAAACGACGAGATACACGACATGGTGGTAAAGAACATCCCCATGGGCAGAATAGCCGAGGTTGAGGACGTGGTGAAAGTTGTGCTCTTCCTGGCCTCTGACGGCTCGTCCTTCGTAACCGGCCAGACCATCATGGTAGACGGCGGGTCCATGGTGATATAACGGCAACAAAGAATTGCCACGGAGGCGCAGAGATTCGGAGGATGTCGTTCTTGTTATCGATTTGTTGTTTTATTCGGTTTGGTGATGTTAACAGGGGTTCAGGGGATATATGTTTTTATACATTTTCGATCTCCGTATCTCAGTGTCTCTGTGGCGAACCCCATTTCAGCTCCATGCAGTCATTCCCATCCATGTACTTCACCGGGAATTCTTCTGAGTCGGCGGCGAATACCGGTGATTTTCCCCCGGTATCGCCGAGGGCCCTGCGTATCTCCGCCGGGTGGCGAACCCCCTGTATGGAGGCGGGGTAGCGCATGTTGCCGGTTCCCTGTATCCAGTCCATCCGCAGGCAGTCCCGGAAGAAGGTGTACTGCGCGGGGAATTTTTCACCAATGTACTCAAGCAGGCCGCCTGAAAGCACACCCCCGTCCTTCTCACTGGTGGACCATCCTCTTGACTTCCAGAAAGCGGCAAGCCTTCCGTACACCTGGAAGGGATCCTCGTTCGAATGCAGGTTTTCAAGCTCCGGCAGGGTGATGGAAAAATGCCCGGAGTTGAAGAGGGAGTTTACAAGTCCTTCAATATGGTGCAGCATATCCATTTCTTCACTGTTTATCCACGGGGTTTCCCGTATTTCATAGGGAGGTTCCGGTGAATACCGCATGGAAAGGGCCTCTGCCTGTTCACGCATGGCTGTCCCCGGCAGCAGTTTCAGAAAACCCAGCTGCAGGTGATGGGGCCCTATGCCGTAGAGCACGTTGAACGAACTGGCAAGGGACTCAAGGGTGTCATGGGGAAGTCCCGCCATGAGGTCAAGGTGTACATGAATGCGGGTATGTTTTACCAGGTGCCGTACCCCGTCAAGATGGCTCTCCTTTACGGGGGGACGTGAAACGGCCTCCAGGGCCCGGTTGTTCAGTGATTGTATCCCAATCTCGAACTGAAACAGCCCGGCAGGCACCTTCTCAAGCAGCCGCAGGTCTTCATTGTCAAGCAGGCCGGGATAGATCTCGAAGTGGAACCGTGTACCGGGGGCCCTCTCCAGCAGGTATTGCCATATGGCGCGGGCGTGTTCTTTGTTTGCGTTGAAGGTGCGGTCTACCAGCTTTACCACGTCGGGGTGCATCGCCAGCAGGCTGTCAATCCCGTCCTTCACCCTGTTCAGGTCTTTGAACTGCAGCTTCTGGTCTTCCCGGGAGGAGATACAGTAGCCGCACCTGAAGGGGCATCCCCGGCTGGTCTCGTAATACACGTAGCGGCGGGAAAGGCGCCCGGCGTCTTCGGGTATGTAGGGGCAGGGGATGTCATTGAAGTGGGGGTTTGCCCGGTGTATGATCTTTTCGTCCACCCTGAACCGGTTCTCTGCCAGGCGGTAAAACCCCGCCTCGCCGGGACCGCAGACAATGCAGTCGATATAAGGATGACGCTCAAGCCAGCGTTCGGGGTTGTAGCTCACCTCAGGGCCGCCAAGCACGATGACCGGCTTCGGAGTAAGCCCGGCAAGAGCGGGCAGTAGCTTTTCCATGTACCCGGAATTCCATATGTATACCGAGAGGGCCACCACATCCGCACCCAGATGTGCTGCCTCACGAATGATGTCATCACGCGGTGCCTTGATGGAGTACTCCCGTATAACGAAGTTGTCCCCCGTGCCGGCGCAGTAATTACGCAGGTAATACAGGGCCGGGTTGGAGTGACTGTACCGGGCGTTCACGGCCAGCAGGAATACGGTTTGGGGTTTGGTGTTCATGGGTTCATGATGGGGTTGGGGTGTAATAATATCAATATTATTTCAGGCTTTTAATCTCCTCAATTGACAAACCGGTAATAGAAGATATTTTTTCAACAGGCATATTTTCTTTTAAGAGCGCTTTTGCAGTCTGAATGGCTTTGCGATGCATGCCTTTCTGGACTCCTTTTTGCATCCCTTTTTCAATACCTTTTTTAACCCCTTCCTGCATGGCTTCTTTTTTCAATTTCTCGCCGTATTTTTCCAGTTTCGTCGCAAACATGGTTCGTATCTCCTCTACCTGTTTTATTT
>CAYFSO010000085.1:0-13246 GCA_964345775.1 uncultured Leptospiraceae bacterium
AGGAAGTCGAAGAGGGAATTGTATTCCTCGGTTTTCTCGCATATATGCTGTGCCTCGAGGTACACGCCTATCTCGTCAAGGGCCAGGTGATCCCGCACCCACTGCAGGCAGGCGCCGGAGGTTTCCTGTTCGGCCACGTAGCAGTACCTGCCGGGCACGGCGCCCAGTATGGAGGCCATGAAGTTGGTGATGTCCACCATGCGTTTGTCCACGTTGGATACCACCCAGCCGGATGTGCCGATGTAGATGTGGGTGTCGTAGAGCTCAAGCCCGCCTGAACCGATGGTGGTAAGCGGGACGTCACCCCCGCCGCCAAGGACGGGAATTCCTTCAACAAGTCCCATCTGTTCTGCGGCAGCCGGTGTGAGGTGTCCCACGATATCGGTTGAATCGTAAACCGGTGGCAGCAGGTCCATGTCAATATCGAAGGTTTTGCAGAGTCCCTTATGCCATTCAAGTTTTCCGGGGCGGGTATCGTAGACGAATGTGATGTTAGCGGAGTCTTTTGTCATGGCAAACTGGCCGGTACAGCAATGCACCAGGTAATCCTTCACGTCTAACCACTTGTACGCTTTTTCAAAAATACCTGGCTCGTTGTCTTTCACCCAGTGATACTTCCACAGGGGGTCCTTGGCGGTGCCGGCAAGCCCGCCGGTATAGTACAATGATCTCAATGCCTTGCGCAGGTTCCACTTGCCGTCGATCTTCAAGAGGCCGTGATTGAAGTATTTCTTTATCTGCTCGGTTGCCCGTCCGTCCATGTAGCTCATGGGGTTGCGGAGGGCATTCCCGTCCTCGTCCACAAAAATTGATCCCTGCATCTGCGCGCAGAATGCCATTCCCCTGATGTCTGCGGGTTTTACGGTGTTGCGGCCCATGATGGCCCTGGTGGCGGTACACACGGCATCCCACCATTCGTCGGCCTTCTGCTCCACCCCGCCGCCGGGCATGGTGTAAATGGGATATTCAACCAGGTATGAATCAACCAGTTCAATGCAGTCGGTGATGCGGTAAAGACATGACTTGTTTCCCGTGGTGCCCACGTCATGGGCAATAATATACGCGGTCTGGCCCATAGCTTTCCCCTGCTGTGTAAGATGTAATGTAGTACAACATACATGGGAAATGTTGTCCTGTCGCTGGCTGACAGGTCAGAAATTGGAAAGGGTCACCCCTGCTGATGCTGTTGCCGGTAGGCGCTTGGGGTCATCTTCATCAGCTTATGAAAACTGCGGTTGAAAGTGGTGAGGCTTTCAAAACCGGCGTTGTGGGCCACGTTGATAATGCTTTCATCGGTTTGGCCGAGCAGGCGGGCGGCGTATTCAACCCGCCGCCGGTTGATATAATCACCCATTTTCATGCCGGTGAAGATTTTGAAGAACCTGCTGAGCGAATCGGGATGCATGTTCAGGGAGGCAGCAAGACCCTCCCGGGAAATGTCCGAGGTGAAGTTTTTATCAATGTATTGCATGGCCCTGAGTATGCGGGCCTCGTTGGACGGTGAAAGGGTATGCTGCCGTTCCCGGTTTTTCTGCCGGGTAAGCCGCTGGTAGAGGAAGGCGTCCTCAAGGGCCCTGGCGGTCTGTATGATAAAGGCCTGGAGCAGGGTTACGTCATGCTGCGTAAAAGGTTCCATTTCGGGGGTACGTTGCACGTAGCCGATGCCAACAAGTATCTCGTCTAACCGGATGGGGACGGTAAGCTCACGTGATGTCCTTCCTGAGATAACGGGTTCACCTTCCCTGTAGCTTTTGTGCACCAGGGATCTGTTATAGGCTATGATGGGGGCATCGGGGTCTGAGTCTGATGCCTTAAGCTGCAGGCTGCCGGTCTCGTCCGCCAGAAATATATAGGCCAGTGACGAACCGGATATCTCCCGGGCCTTTGCCGCGGCCCTGTTGAAGAGCTCTTCCGCGTGGGCAAGTATGCTGATGTCCCTGCTCAACTTTGCTATGGATGAGTCAGGGTTGTCATGCTGCTTTTCTTCTGAAAGCATCTCCACGTACAATTCCCTGCCGATCTCGCTGAACAGGAGGTCCATGGTACGGTGGTTTACCTTCTGTTCCAGCTGCAGGTTCATTTCCTGTACTTCACGGTGCAGCCGCACGAACTGTCCGGTGAGTACGTATGCCATGGAAAGGATGACGAAAAGATAGGTAAACTCCAGGAGGTAGGGCATGTTGTAAAGGCCCATGCCCACCAGGGCGTCATTAATACAGGCGGCGAAAAATACTGTCATGGACACGACGATGGGGCCGGAAGTTTTTTCTTCTTCTTCCAGCCAGTGCCGGAAAAGAATGATCAGTACATATACGGATAGTACCAGCATAAATGAATACTGGACCATGTAAAGGTATCCGGGTTGTGCCTCGGGATAGCGAAGATCAATGAAGGTACCGATGGTCACGTGACGCGGCTCTATCCCGGTGCTTAAAAAGACGGTTGGCCCGTCAGCTGCAAGACCCAGCGCCAGAAAAACCGCGGCAGCAAGGCTCAGCGGGATTATGACAGGCAGGGGGATGCTGTCCAGCGTATAACCGCGGGTAAACCACAATATGGCAATGGTGAACAGGGCCAGCGCGGCAAACTGGTAGCGCTGCCATACCATGCCCTCCTGTATGGTGGAAGCGCTGTACAGGCCCGCGCAGCAGATATCATACAGGGTTATGGAAAAACAGGTTAGAGCGAAGAAGAGATGTTCACGGTGGTTGGGAACCCGTAAATAGAATAAAAGGTAATATATGCCCACGTACCCGCATATGGTGGCCATTATAAGGACTGCCATGGAAAGCGGGTTCATGGATCAATCCTCTTTCTTGAATATCTCCGGTGTCTTTTTCAGCAAATCTTCAAGTACCTTTTTCATGGTACCTGCGTCGAGCAGGTGCCTGTTCTTTTTGCCGTGTACAAGGAGATAATCCGGGGTGGCGCACTTCACCCTGAATGTAAAGGGAAAAAAGTGAAGGTCTTCGCCGTAGAAAGAGAACATGATCCCTTCGGGAGTATGCGCCAGGTACACCGTTTTTGTCATGTATATATCGTGCAGCTTAGAGAATGCATGCAGGGTTTTCAGGGTCTTTCCTGAATAGGATATTTTTTTAAGGTTCCAGCTCCCCGAGGAACCGGTTACCACGAATATGCCGTCCTCAACGGGCTGTATCTTCCAGGTGGCAAGGCGCTGGTTATGTATTGTTATATCACCGGTTTCCAGGTTAATAACCGATATGTTGTAGATGCCTGCGATGCCCACGGTGAGTATGAGTCTTTTTCCCTGCATGTGCAGGCAGCTCTTGTATTCCCGCAGGTCAGAAGGCGGCGAGAATGACGCGTCAACCGCCGGGTTGACGGCATCGCTTTCCAGCGAGTACCTGTACAGTTTTCTGCCTGAATAGAAGTAGACATTGCCGGCATCCATGGTTAGTGCCAGTATGTCGTTGTCGTGTTCAACGGTTTTTACCAGTTCCCCGTCATGATAGATGAAAATGGAGTCCCTGTCAGTTACCACCGCCTGCTGCGGTTCATCCCTGACAGCCATGTCTTCTACTATATCGGGACATGGTATTTCCCTGTGGTGTACGGCCAGGAATTGCAGCTTTTCCCTGCAATGGTATATCTCGTTCCCGCTGCACCCGCAGCGCCATTCGCTTTCGGTTTGGCTCACGGTTGCAGACTGTACAAGTCCCTTTTCAAGAAGCCGGCGGGCCTCGGCGTAGTTCTTTTTGCCATATTCCTCGATACCGGCATTGAGGTTCTTCTCGGAGTCAGGTGTACAACCCGTAAACAAAAAGAATATTGCCAGCAGGGCGACTGAAGCTGCAATGGTCTTTATATTCATACCGTAATTTACCCCTGTTATTTTTTGCTCTTTATCTTTTCCATGGTTTTTTGCAAGAACCGTGCGTCCATCAGCTCGATCATTCGGGAGGACGCGGCAGACTTGGCACGAATGCTGAACCGCGACGTGGTTATATACATACCGCTTTTACATTTTTCCTCGATTATTCTCTTGTGAAAAGCGGCTATCTGGCCCTCGGTGATCTCCCTTGTGGTCCTGTTAAAATAGATGAGTATGGGCGGTTCATTGATCCGCTTGACGCTGAAACACTTGTACATGTATTCGTTGTTTGATACCTCGTTCTTGGAGACAATACTGAAGTTCAGCTGGGCGATTATCTCGGTTATCAGCGGCTGCAGCTCGGTCAGTGACGATGTAAACAGGAAGCGGAGATTCTTATTGTCCAGTATTGTCCTGTAGTCTTCCAGTTTCATCTGTGTGCTGCGATAATTGGGATTTACCTGGGATATCTTTTCCCAGTGATGTACCGCTTCCTGTATCTTGTTCTGGTGCTCGTAGCATTCTGCCAGCAGGTACCGGTATTCAAGATTATTCTCGTCCCCTTCTTTCAGGCTGGTGAGGCCGTGTTCCAGGGTCTCTATGGCCTTGTCGTACATTTCGTTCTCAAAGTATATCTGCCCCAGTGCATGAAGACTTCTCACATAATATTTTTTATCCAGCCTGGCGTCTTCGAACATGTTGATGGCGGTTTCGTGGTCCTTTTTCATCTTGTAGATCATCCCGAGGTAGAAGTGCGCCTCGTGGTTGGAAGGGTCCTTGTCTATGGCCTTGAGCAGGTACTGTTCAGCGTCCTCGTACTCCGCCATATGATAGCTGCTCACCCCAAGCGGTGCCAGGGTGGTGGTGAGAGAGGGATCAAGGTTTATGGCCTTCAGCAGGTGGTTCCTGGCCTCGGCATAATCATTCTGCCTGTAAAATACCAGGCCGATACGATGATTGGCATTCACGTCCTCCGGGTTGAACTGTAATATTTTACGGTAGGACTCGATCTCTTTCTGCCACTGCTGCGTCTCGTGGTACAGTTCGGCCAGCATGTAGTGTATATCGAGCTCATCCACGTATTTCTTGAAATCGGGCAGGGTAAGAATGCTGTTCAGTTCCGATATGGCCAGCAGGTACTGATTCTGACGCACCAGTATCTGGGCGCGGAGATATCGTGCCGGAACATAATCCCTTTTGCGCTCCAGTATGAGCTTGACGATCTCGCTGGCCTTTGACGTTTCACCCTCGTCAAGTAATTCCTCCGCCTTGCGTATTTTTGAAGGGTACTGCATGGCGCGAAGGAAAAGAAAGACCCCGATGGCAAAGAAAAGACCAAGAATGAATAATCCAAAACGTATGGTTAACATACAGTGTATTCAGCCGCAGAAATAGTATCAGGTGCACGGTGTTGCCGTACTCGTCACCCGTGAAAATAAGGCTATGTGGAGAACCGTTTCAAGTCAAGCATATTACATGGCGGTAAAACGTGTTGAATTGCGGTGACTGTATATTTTTATTCATGACAGCAGGGTAGTTGCGTTGAATTTATAAAAAAAATATTGAAATATTGAGACATTGTTGAAATACAGCTCTACATATGCTATGTGAGTAAGAATATATTGTGACAAGGAGAAAAAAATGCCGCAAATTGGAATTATACTGGGTAGTGATTCAGACCTTCCAAAGATAAAAGATTGCTTTCGGGTGCTGGACGAATTTTCGGTTTCCTACGAGGTGATCGTGGCTTCTGCCCACAGGACTCCCGAAAAGGCCATGGGCTGGGCATCATCTGCGGCGTCAAGGGGCATGAGGGCAATTATCGCCGTGGCCGGAGGGGCGGCCCATCTTCCCGGCGTGGTTGCCGCGCATACCACCCTGCCGGTGATCGGTGTCCCCATTGAAACAAAGATCTCGGGAGGACTTGATTCCCTTTTCTCCATTGTGCAGATGCCTTCGGGTATACCTGTTGCCACCATGCCGACCGGCAAAGCGGGGGGGCCCAATGCCGCGCTGTTCGCCATACAGATCATTGGTTCAGGTGACGAGGAAATTACGGCGAAAATAGCCGATTACAGGAAAGCAATGGCTGAAAAGATCTCGTCGAAGAACGAGGAGCTGAACAAGCTTGGTGTATACGATTATATCAATACCATAGAGGACAGGCGATGACCAAAATAGAGCATGGACCGGGCGCCCTTCCGCCCGAGAAGGTGATGATCCTTGATTTCGGATCCCAGTATACCCAGCTTATAGCACGAAAGATCCGCGAGTTGAACGTATACGCGGAGATAGTTCCCTTCGATGTTTCCATTGATGAGATAAAGAGTGAAAAGCCAAACGTGATCATTCTTTCGGGGGGGCCTTCATCCATTTACGATGACGATTCACCAAAGGTGGACAGGGAGCTTTTCAACCTGGACGTGCCCATGCTGGGTATTTGCTACGGCCTCTACGTGGTGGTTGACGCATACGGTGGAAAGATTGAATACTCCAGCAAGCGTGAGTACGGACGGGCCACCGTGGACGTAGAAAAGGGGTCGGAGCTTTTTAAGGGTCTTGACAGCCAGCAGGTGGTGTGGATGAGCCATGGCGACAAGGTGCTGGAACCTCCCGGGGGGTTCGTGGTGACCGCCAGCTCCCGCAATGCCGAGGTGGCCGCCATCGAGAACCCGCAGAAAAAGGTATACGGGGTGCAGTTTCACCCCGAGGTGTACCATACCGATCATGGAATGGAAATACTGTCCAACCTGCTTTTTGATATATGCGGCCTTTCCAAAAGCTGGACCATGGAATCATTCATAAACTCCACGGTAGAGGCCATCCGCGAAGAAGTGGGGGACGGTACCGTGCTCCTGGGACTTTCAGGCGGCGTGGATTCCTCTGTTACTGCCGTACTTTTGCAGAAGGCCATTGGTGACCGGCTTTACTGCGTTTTTGTCAACAACGGGGTGCTTCGTAAGAACGAGCATCAGCAGGTTATAGAGCGCTTCGAAAAACACCTGAAACTGAACCTCATCTACGTGGACGCCGAGGAGCGGTTCATGGAAAAGCTTGAGGGTGTTGAAGACCCCGAGCAGAAACGCCGTATCATCGGCAGGGAATTCATCCATGTCTTTAAAGAAGAAGCAGGCAGGCTTGGCAGGTTCGACTTCCTGGCACAGGGTACCCTTTATCCCGACGTGATCGAGTCGGTGTCTACCAGGGGGCCTTCTGATACCATCAAGAGCCATCATAACAGGGTGCCCGAGGTGCTTGAACTGATAAAGTCGGGGCAGGTGATCGAACCCCTGAAGGAACTTTTCAAGGATGAGGTGCGCCGGGTTGGCGTTGAACTGGGTATGCCCGATGAGCTCATCTACAGGCAGCCTTTTCCCGGCCCGGGACTGGCCATACGGGTGATCGGTACAGTCACGAAGGAGCGGCTGGACATCCTCAGGGAGGCGGACGATATTTTCATCTCCGAGATAAAGAACGCGGGCCTGTACCGGGAGCTCTGGCAGGCATTCGCGGTGTTCCTGCCGGTGCGGTCGGTGGGGGTGATGGGTGATAAGCGTACCTACGAGAACGTTATCGCGCTGCGGGCGGTCACTTCAACCGACGCCATGACGGCAGACTGGGCCTACCTGCCGGAGGACGTGATGCGGCTCATCTCCAACCGTATCATCAACGAGGTGAAGGGAGTGAACCGGGTAGTGTATGACATATCTTCCAAGCCCCCTTCCACCATCGAGTGGGAGTAATTTCATCATGATCCCGAAAAGATGAAACGCCAGGTTGCGATCAGGAACTGCTGAATAACTTCTTCCGTAAATATTCCATGAATGAACTTATTGTCTTCGCATCGGGGTTGAAGTTGAGTGCTTTCTCGCATTCCTCGATGGCCCGGTGATGGTCTCCCATGTCGTAGTAGGCAAGGGCCCGGCTGTAGTAGGTTTCTGCCTGGTAGGGGTCGATGCTGAGAGACCTGTCAAAGTTTTCCATTGCAGTGGTGAGTTCACCCGTCATGCGGAAACATATACCGCGGTATGTATAGGCCCTGAAGTTTCCGGGATCGTTCTCAACAGCACTTGTAAAGTCTTCTATGGCCTTGTGGTATTTTGACTGGGCCATGTACGCCATTCCCCTGTGATTGAGTATAACGGAATTCACGTATTGCGGGTTATCGTTCTCAAGCAGCCTGGTGTACAGGGCTATGGCGTCATCGTACCGTCCATCGTTATGGGCGGTTATGGCTTTCAAGAGCACGTTATCAATGGAGTCTTCGGGTATGGTGTCAAACGTGCCTGACTGTGACGGCTGGGCGGCTTTGCCTTCGAAGTGGTCCGGGCCGGGGGGCATGGCCTTTTTCGCCGGTTTCCCGTCGGGAAAGATGCTTATCTGCTCGTACAGCGAGTTCCGCCTGAGATGGGTCTGGCTGTGTATTGCCCGGCTGTAGTCCCTTATCTCCTGGAATATGATGTCGGCAAGGGTGAGATTGGCATTGAGGGCGGCCAGTTTTCTTTTCATTGGTATATCAAACGGTGTAAAGCCTGCCTTGTAGACCAGCTCATGTTCAACCTCGGCCCATGCGTCCTGAAGGGTGGTGGAAAGCTGTACTTCGCTGCACGCAATGGCGCGGGTCTCTCCTTCGGGGAGATATTCCTGTATATCCATCATCAGGTGTGTGGCCTCGTAGCCAAATTCCCTGAATGTATGATGTATGCCTTTCTCTTCACTGCTTATTATAGTGAAATTTTTGCGTATTACCTGCTCTGCCAGGTCAATATCCTCCATAAAGGGGCAAATTATCCGGAACGCGATGATGTCGGTGATGTTGTAGGGGTCAGGGCACTTGGTATTTTGCATTCGTCGAATTAATTTATTGAAGTAACTTTCAAAGTTTTTTACCCGAAACTTAAAGGTGATATTCAGGTCTTCACTGTTAAAGGCGTTCCGCATGTCCCGGGCTATCCGGTGCATGACCTCATCGTATACGGGGTACAGTTCGGAATATTCCCTGTATATCTTTTTACGCCTGGGTATGTTCTGCCATGCGCTCATCGCGTGTATCCATATTTTTTTTGCTGGTTAAAAGAGAGCGCTAAAGGTGTGGAATTTCAAGGTTTTTTTTGTTTCGGTGGAAGTTTAAAACCGGTTAATTATCGAGATTTTCCTCTTGCGCGGGACTTCGCAGATTGCTTGATCCCTGTTAATTAGTCAATAAATTTCCGGTTGTTGACACGGCAGAAAAAGTGCGGTGTAATAGTAGTACGCAATTACCGGTGCAGCCGGACTTATGGGGGCGTGGTATGCAGTCTTTTTACGCGGTACTTGATATCGGGAAGACCAACAAGAAAATTTCCATATATAACCAGGATCTGGAGCCACAGGAAAGCCTGGTAAAAGAGTTTAACGAGCAGACGGTAGACGGCCTGCAGGTGGAACCGGTAGAGGAAACCTGGGAATGGTTTATCCAGTCAATGGAGGAACTGGCGTCGAGGTATACCGTTTCTGCGGTATCGGTGACCGCCCACGGGGGAACCTTCGTCTGTGTTAATGATGACGGCGCGGTAACTGTGCCGGTGCTTTCCTATACCAATGATCCCGGCGAAGATTTCCACGATGACTTTTATGATCGTTACGGGGGCCCGGTAAAACTGCACCGCGAGACGGCCACCCCGGAAATGCCGGGACTGGGATGCGTTGCCAAGGCAATAGAATTTTCCCGCCAGCGGTTCCCGGTTGAATTCCAGGCCACCAGCCACATACTGCCGCTGGCAGGGTATTACGCCATGCGGATGACGGGTAAGGCTTGCGCTGACAGCACATCGCTTGGCAGCCATACCGGTTTGTGGGACTTTAATACCGGGCAGTATTCTCAACTTGCAGACCATCTGAACATACGGAACCTGCTGCCGCCAGTTGTGTCTCAACCCTGGGATGTACAGGGAACCGTGTCACCAGGGGTGAGCAGGCAGACAGGACTGGGCGAAGAGGTGAAAGTAGCTGCCGGTATACATGATTCCAATGCTTCGCTGTTGCCACATCTTCTTGGTGAGAATGACGACTTCATGCTGCTTTCCTCGGGAACAGTGATGGTTGTGATGCGTCCCGCCGAGAAGGCCGTTGTAGATGACCATATGCTGGGGAAACCGGTGTATTTCAACCAGGGAGCCCTGGGAAAACCGGTGAAAACGGTGATCTTCCTGGCTGGACTCGAGTTCGAGGCCAACCTGGGGCAGCTTGGTGAAGCCCCGGAGGGGGACGGGTATCTGCTGTTCAGCGAAGAGATCACGCGTGATATCATCAGCAGGCTTGAAGACTTTATACTGCCCTCACTTGTTCCCTTTGGCATATTCCCGGGATCAACAGCGCGGGTTATCAGTGATGGACGAACTGTTCCCTTCGGTGAAATTGCTGCAGGTGACCGCCCCGTGTTGTATTCAGATTACCCTCGCGCGTATCACGCCCTTTGTCTTTCGGTGGCCATACAAACGCTTGCCGCCCTTCGGCAGGCCGGAATGAAGCCGGGGGATAATGTATGCATTGAAGGCGGGTTCAGCCGTAACGATGCCTTTACCAGCATCATGGCATCACTGCTTGACGAACAGCAACTGGTTACATCCAGCCTTGAAGAGGCAACCTCTTTTGGTGGTGCGTTGATCGCGGCGGCTGCCGACGAGGGTGTGCATCCGCGTGACCTGTCGGGCAGGTTTAGCGTGGAATACAGCCCGGTACGAAACAGAAAAATGCCGGGAACAGAAGCCTACGTGGACAAATTCATGAGCCTTGTCACGAACAACCACTGAGCCATATAATCTACCGGCATATATAAAAAATCATTGAAAAGAATGTCAATCTGAGAACAATTGAACAATCTGGAAATGATAACTTCAAATGGACAAGTACATGCAGGAGCAAGCCGGGAAAAAGCCCTATGCCATCATCCTTGCCGGTTATGACAAGCCGGACAGGAAAACCATGATAAAGCGGAAACGTGAGATCATTGAATCCTACGAGGGTGACGAGATATTTATTGGAAAGAACAAGTTTCTCCAGGACATCGCTGGTAAACCAGTCATACAGTACGTACTCGACGCGGTATACAACGCGAAGAAGGACGGGAAACCTCTCTACGAAAAAATATTCGTGTATAACGATATACAGAATTTCACCGATGCCATAGATACCAGCCGGTATGAGAACCTTGAAGTACAGCAGATGAAGGCCTCGGTTGGCGGGCACCTGCGGGACTTCTATAATAACCATGTTGAATACGGCAGGCGGGTAGACACCTTTTTTGGTGACACCCCCAGGATCACCGCCGAAGACGTGGAGTTCATCAACTCGGAATACGATGGTATACTTGGTATCAAGAAGGATTACCGGGGCAATACCGCCTATATCGTGTACGCCATCGTTGAATACGAGGACATGAAGGATGACAACTGGCTTACCCAGCGGATCAAGGTGATAAAACGCGGGAAGAACAAGGGCAAGCTGAAAACCTTCGTGGGGTTTGACGGGTTCCAGGCGCGGGTGGGGAACTCTGCGGCCATTATAAAACACCGGACACTTGACGAGCTGGTGGAAAAAGAGTCAATTAATTTCTTTTACAACCTGAGAAAGGCCCTTGCTCCCAGTAACTTCTCCAGGATATTGTACCATATCTGGAAGACCCGCCATACCAACGTGGTGCAGCAGGTGAAGAACAAGTGCCTGGACGAAGAACTCTTTTACAGAACCTGCGTTGAAATAATTGAACGGGTAGACAAGATCGACCTCTCGGATTTCGGCGGGTACATATATCACATTAAGAAAAATGCCGCCTGCTGGGAAAACGATATTGACGGGCCGAAAGACCTGGAAATATTCCGCCAGCGCATGGAAGAATAGCCGGGTCGCTTTTTTATGCAGAAATCAGGACCGGTATTCCTCTATACGCTTCATGAAGTTTTTAACCATTTTCAGCTGGCGGTCTGACAGCCCTGACATGCCGGTTGCTCCCTGTGAATGCTGCTGGGATATCTCGTTGATGTAGGATACGCTTTTCAGTATTTCCGCCAGGGCGTTTTTCTGCTCGTCCGCCGCCGACAGGATCTCCTGGGAGTGCTGCTTCAGCCTGTCGGCGTTGCTGTTCACGGTGACGTTGGTCTCTTTCTGCTTTTCCCGGTAATCGGATATTACATCGATAATGTTTCGAACACGCTCAAGTGAGTCCATGATGGTGTTGATGGATCCTACCACCTGGCCGGCCACGCTCATGCCGGTTTTGATCTCGCTGTCGTTGGTCTTGATCAGGGCGTTGATCTCCTTAATGCTGGTTGCGGTACGGTCGGCAAGCTTGGATATCTCGTCGGCCACCACGGCAAAACCGCGGCCCGAGTCTCCCGCCCTGGCTGCTTCGATGGCGGCGTTCAGTGACAGCAGGTTGATCTGGTCGGAGATGTCGTTGATGATGCCTATTATGCCGGTCATCTGCTCTGAACTTTGACGGATGTTGCCCATGTTCTTTTCCATGTCCCGCAGTGCCCGTTCACCCGAGCCGGCCTTGTCGGTGATGTCATCCATGGCAGACTGTGAATCGTCTATGGTGGCGTCAAGCCCCCCGATGATATCCGACAGCTCCTTCAATACGGCAGTCATCTCTTCCAGGCCCTGGTCCTGGTTGCGGGCAAACCCGGAAACGTTTTCAATTCCGGCGGAGATCTCCTCGATGGTGGCTGTCACCTCTTCCACCGAGGATGCCTGTTCCTGGGCCCTGTCGGCAAAGTCCCGTGACATCTCTGACATCTCGTTCATCCCGCTTACAAGGTTCTGTGTGCCGTCGTCCAGCATTTCCTGGATGAACTCCACGCTTTTGCGGTTGCGGCCGCTTTCCTGGTTGGCAAGATCGATTGACCTGTTGAAAATACGGGTGACCGCCATGGCGACGATATAGAAAAAGATAATGGAGAAGTTGATGTCGTTGAAAGCGATCATCACCTGCTTATCCAGCGGATACTGCACTATTTTTGTCATGATAATAAACAGGGTGATGTTGGTAAGGATAAAGAATACTGATACGATAGTAAGTGTCCTTTTCGTGGTGAAGATAACACACATGATCAGCAGGGGATATACGAAATAGATGTAACTGCTGTAGGCAAATTCCGGGTTCATGAAAGGTTCCCGCAAAAGCCCTCCAATTAATGCTACTGATGCAAATCCGATGAGTATGTTGGCAGCAGTGAAGTACTTACCTGTTTTCAAAAAGGAGAGACTGAGAATAAATCCGATGATAAGGAACGGGGTTATATACAGTGTTTTAAGGAAATCTTCCTGGCCCACGAAAGCCATGCTCAGTTGCAGCAACAGGATAAGAACTATGAAAACCAGGTCAAATGCCATAAGAAGGCGGCTCCGGGCTTCCATGAGATAGCCGGTACC
>CAYFSO010000086.1:0-13112 GCA_964345775.1 uncultured Leptospiraceae bacterium
GCATCATCCCGTGAATAAGAATGCTCCCCGATAAAAGCACCGGCTGCTATTATCTTGAACCCGGCATCCTTCATCAAATCTGAAAGTTCCAGGAGCGCATCGTCATAGTCCCTGTTCCCGTATACCACCACCGGGACTGCCGGTGTACCTTCTGCCTTTATCCTTTTAAGAAAAGGAATAACCGTTTCGGGTACTCTTCCCGCGTAAACCGGCATCCCCGTAATTACAAGATCATCCGGATTGAAGCTGCATTGTTCTTCACGAGTTTCACTGGAGGTTATGTCAATTTTTGAATACGTATCACCGGCAATTTCTGCTGCAATATTGCGTACTATTGTACCTGTTGTACCAGTTGGAGAGAAGTATATTACTTTTACATGTCTTTTCATATCAACCTTCGATAAAACGTATCATACCTGTTATTGTTCGATTTACGGGCACTTCCATTTTATACTCATCTGCGAGGGCAACCACAGCTCCGTTCATGGCATCTATCTCTGTGCGCCTTCCCGCCCGGATATCCTGCAGCATGGATGACTGGTGTTCCGCCGTGGCGGGGACAAGTTTCTCATAGAACAGGTCCCGGTACTCATCGGGGGTTTCCCTGTGCGTTGAATACCCTGCAGTACGCATAACGCTGAATATCTCGTCAATAACACTGTCCATTATTTGCCTTGCGTGATCTGAAGCGGCCAGGGCACCGTATTTCACGTTAAACATTGCTCCAAGGGGATTCAACGCGCAGTTATACAGCATCTTCGCCCACAGGTCTTTCTCAACGGTATCAGTTGTCACACAGGACAAGCCGCCTGAAGTCATTGACTGGCACAATGGCAACAGTATATCAGACGAGACGCCAAACAGACTACCAGCTCGAACATCATCGGCATGCACGGTGATATCCACGTGATGCGGTTCTGGTTTCATAAAGCCGGTCATTACCCTTGCATTGAACACCTGTTCACGGGGAAAATACTCTATGAACTTCTCGGCGTTTCCCCATCCATTCTGGAACAGCACTATTGGCGTATCTTTACCCACGATATCACTGCATGATCGTATCTCTTGTGCCGCCTCACTTGAAATAAATGATTTTATACATACCAGCACATAGTCATATTGTTGGTCTGGTACTTTTTCCAGTCCGGCATAGACGTGGAATGAACCCGGTTCTATGCTGTATTCACCCAGGATCCCCGTTTGCCGTATACCCTTTGCGCGTAAATGCTCAACTGTTTCAGGCAGGTCAACTATGGTTACATTTTCACCATTATTTAAAAGGCTGACAGCAGCCCCCAGTCCTACTGCACCGCCTCCGAAGATGATGATATTCATATAATACCTCCTCTTATTCCCATAGAAGATCCCGCAATCCTGAAGCCCTCATGGTTGGGTTCCCGATCATGAATGAAACAGTTTCTTTTTTACCCAGTATTGTTACTCTTGATCGTGCCCTTGTAACGGCGGTATACAGGAGCTCTCTTGTCAACAGTCTTTCATAATTTCCGGTCAATGCGGGCGGCAGTACCAGTACCACGTGATCAAACTCGGATCCCTGGCTCTTATGTACCGTCATGGCGTAAGATGTCTGTATATTATGCAGCCGTGAAGGTGATATAGAACGGAATGTACCACCGGGCTCCTGGAACCAGGTGACAGGCGGTATATCCTTACGCTGCCCCGCTGGGTCTTCCGGGAGTACTATGCCCACGTCTCCATTGTACAGCATCAGGGAGTAGTCGTTCACCGTGATCATTACAGGACGGTGACTGTACCACTGTGATGTACCACTTATAAGTTCAGCCTTATGCAGAATTTTTTCAGCAAGGTAGTTCAGGGTTTCAATACCGAAGGGGCCGGTCCGGAAAGGCGTCAGCACCGTAAAACCGCCATACCGCATGAACGACTCGCCCGGCGTTTTCGCATGCAGGTATGGTTTAAACCCTTCGGTTACCAGTGCTTCAAGCAGCTTTCGAAGATCCGCAAAGTTATTATATGATTGAAGTGAAATATCGCCATATGCCCGGTCTTCCAGTATGGTTAACGCGTCTTCCACGTCACTTTCCCGTGTTGCGTTACTGAATCTTCCGATCCCGCTGTCTGAACCAAACCGGTAATTCTTTCGCAACATGATAACCGAGTCGGCCACGTGAGGTTCAGTATTCTCAATGTATTCTCCGGGCAAAGCCGTTTTAGCAGCTTCAAGGGTTTTATTCCATTCAACTGTATACCCGTGATGATGTCCGCTGTCACATATATCCCCAAGTACGGCACCCGCCTCAACAGAGGCAAGCTGATCGCGGTCTCCTACCAGGACAAGGGATCCCCGGGCCGGCATGGCTTTCATCAATTTGGCCATAAGAGCCACGTCAACCATTGATGATTCATCAACGATCACCACGTCATATGGAAGGGGGTTCTTTTCGTGATGCCTGAAATGGGGTTTACCCCGCACCGTACCGAGGAGCCGGTGAAGAGTATATGTTTCACCGGGTATGATATCCATTACTTCGGCACCGCATTGTATATGCTCACGCTGCTGCTTAATTGTTTCCTTCATCCTTCCGGCAGCCTTACCGGTGGGAGCGGCAAGTGCTATAGCCGGAATGATATCCTTATCCAGGAATTGTTCGATCATGAGAGACAGCATCTTCACAACGGTAGTTGTTTTGCCCGTACCCGGCCCCCCGGTGATCACGGTAAACGGCCTCAGAACCCCGGATGCGGCGGCAAGCTTTTGCCAGTCATACTCTTCCGTTTTTCCAAAGAGCCTGTTGAGGCTTTCCCTCAGCAGGTCGGTATTTACCCTGTCCCGGATCTCATGCAGCAATTCACTTTCGGTATCCACCCTCTGACGTATCCATTGATCAATTATCATTTCGTATTGCCAGTAACGGTACATGAAGAGGTTCCCATCCCCGTCAAGCACCAGTGGTGACCGTACTTTGCCCTGTCCATCTGCACTGGCAACTACTCCACTTGCTTCAAGTGACCTGCTCCATGCTGCAAGTTGGGGAAGTTGTATTCCGGGACATTCCGGTTCCTCAACCCCTGTAATGTCACGTACCACTTCACCAAGATGGCGACCTGCTGCAGCTTCAAGCCTTGCACATATATCACCATGCGCTGTTCGACTGCTGGCCATCAATGCCGCAATGGCAAGTGATTCACTTGCATTATCCCCTGCGAGCCGCACAATAAGACGTGCAAAGTGACGGTCAATGGGTTCGAAACATTGAAGGTTCAGTATTTTATGTAGTGTCTCATGCGTTTCCATGACTGAAATATCCATCAAGAGTATCCATCATTTCCTGTTGGGGCCTGTCATGGTATATACCGTACCTGCTCCCTTCTTTCTCATCAATGCCCCTTAGAAACAGGTAGAAGACTCCCCCGAAGTGTTTATCATACCTGTATCCCCTCACACGCGCACGCAGGTAACGGTGCAGTGCTACCGAATACAGGTAATACTGTAAAACGTACAAATGCTCTTCCATTGCCTTTTCAAGCATTGGGCGGCTGTAATCTTCAAGGTTGTTACCCAGCCAGTTGGTTTTCCAGTCGACTATGTAATACCTTTCACCATGCCTGAACACGAGGTCGATAAAACCCCGGACATATCCCTTTACCGGTGAAAACTCCAGGGAGCGTACCATTTCCTTGAACCGGGAAAGAAATATACCGCCTTTCTCGAATACCTTCGCCAGCCCCTCGGCATTGATCTTCTCAGCCGGGAAGTAGAACTCCATTTCGTTAATTCTATCACTATTTTGTACCGTGGAAAGCTGCAGTGTTTGGTCACCTGTTTCCAAACCCGCCTGCAACACGTTTTCAACCATGTCTGTGACGGCAGGTTTCCAGCTCTCGTCAAAGCCATAACCGGCCAGTATATCCCTTATGACAGGTTCCCATTGACCGCTTTCGGTAAAATCAAGCTCCTCGAATATCCTGTGAACACAAAGACCTGTTCTTGTGCCACGGGGGAAATCCAGGAAAGAACCGGTTTTACCTAATGAGGGTGAGGCGGTGAGAAATATATCCCTGTCCATGTCTCGTGCCGTTACGTCACCATGACGTGAAGAAAGGGACGAATAACTGGCGATCTTCCAATCGGAGGGTATTGTACCGGTGAAATTTCGCTTCTGCAGTAGTGATGGTTTTACTTTATCCGCGACGTATCTCTTCCCCCCACTGCCAGGTATGGGAACAACGTTAATCGCACCGTCGGAAGCATTTTGAACCTTTAAAACTTGTTCCTGAATTTCATTATATGATATCGAAGAAATACTGTTTTTCATGTCTGCCAGGCTCTCTCCCCTTTTCACGGAGCCGTCATAATGAAGAAGATATCCCGGTCCCGATGCTTCAAAAGAGTTTACCTTACCCCATGCCATGTAACAACGGTGCTTTGCCCTGGTGAGACCCACGTAAAACAGCCTCACCTGTTCAGCCAGCTCCTCGTACTCGGCCAGAGTATGATTATCACTTTCTTTATTAGTACTTATGTCAAGTGTCAGGGAGTCGTTTCTTGAGGGATCATGAAAGGAAAATTCTCCCTTGACATCAACCCCGTCATACAAGAATGGGCAGAACACTATGGGAAACTGCAGCCCCTTGCTGCGATGCAGGGTGATGATCTTCACGGCTATATCGTCCGTTTCAAGGCGTATGGTATATTCCTCTTCGCCGCTTCCCCCTGAGACCTGTTCCAGGTACCAGTTCAGCAGTCCCTCTATACCGGGTGCCTGCTCACGTTCAACACGCTGCACTATTTCAGCACAATGCAGCAAATCCGTGTACCTTCGTTCACCGTTGTCCATTTCAAGCAACCGGGAGGCCGTATCATTCTCTTCAAGGATCAGCCTGAACATGCCCATGAACCCGCGTTTTTTCCATCTCTCGTTGTAGAGGATGAATTTTTCCATCCAGCCATCCCAGGCTGCGTCATCATCCTTGAGGTTGAAAATTGTTTCAGCGTTACAGCCCATTATTGACGTGGCCAGCGCTGTGCGTACCCTGGTTTCCCCCGCGGGATCTGCTGCCGCCTGCAGCACCAGTGCAAGCTGCCAGGCCTCTTCGGTATCAAGCACACTTCCGGTAGAATACACCACGGCAGGCACATTGAACCCTGCAAGGCCCTGCCGTATCATGTTGGCCTGCCTGTGTGTTCGCACAAGTACGGCCATGTCACCCGGTGTCACGGGCTTGCCATCAATGAATGCCTTCCCTTCACGTCCAAGTGCCGCAAGCCTGGATATCTCTATGGCAACGGCATTTTTAATAACACCCTCGGCTTCACCCTTGGTTACCGGCTTTTTGTTGTCTTTCGAGTATCGTTCATCAAGCATCCAGACAACAAGGGAGGCGGGGTCCTCGCCGTCAATTTCAAGGGCATCTTTCGCATCGGGGTATGATCTTACTTCCGGGTATTGTATTTTCGTAAAGATGAAGGGTTGTTGCCTTCTGGAGAAGATGGCGTTCACCGCCCTGACCAGTCCCGGATCAGAACGCCAGTTGGTGCCAAGTGTATACATGGACGAAACCTCGGCGGTAGCCTTCAGGTAGGCGAATATGTCCGCCCCCCTGAACCCGTATATGGCCTGCTTTGGGTCCCCGATGAGGTAGAGTATATGCCCGCGGTAATTGAATATTGTAGTAAATATCCGGTACTGTACGGGATCGGTGTCCTGGAACTCGTCGATGAGGGCAGCCCTGAACTTTCTTCGCACCGCCCTTGCCAGCAGGCTTTCGGGACCGCCCTGCAGCGCGGTGTACATGTCCTTAAGGATATCGTCGAAGGTACGCAGGTTTTTCTGTTCCTTGCGTCGCGGTATTTCTTCTTCGGCAAAGCCGAGGAAATCCGCCTTTACGGCTGTGACCTGTTCTTCAAGTATGGGGATAAATGAATCGATTGTACTTTTCAGCATATCCAGTTCATCAAATACCGCGTGTTGCGGGGGTTCATGACCGGCTTTCTTTCTCTTATCCAGCGTGGTTGCTGTACAGTAATCAATGCTGTCATGGCCATTTAAGGGTATTCCGCCTGAGAAATAAGCGTCAATGCTGCCTGTCTTTGATGTAAAGTTATCATGTTTATACGAATTCCTGTTCAGCGCACCCCTGTCGATTGCAGCTGCTATTAGATCAATGGCTTCCTGCCGATGTGTCATCCATGATTCACGGGCCCTGGTGTAATATCTTACAATTTCATTGTACGCGTTTTCAAGTTCCTCTTTATCAGCCAGCGGCAGCCCTGGCTCTATAGTAAAACCCGGATCAATGGATCGTTTTTTTAGCAATGCATGTGCCTTACCCGGTGTAAAACCATTTCTGCCCTGCATCTTTTCTACAAGCGGCCAGGCCAGCTCATTAACCCTGCTTCTAAAATAGTCGTCCACGATCTCACCGGTCAGCATGGTCTCGTCGGTTGTCAACTCGGTATCAAAGAGTGAACTGCTCTCAAACGCGTACTCACGAAGCATGCGCTGGCAGAAACCGTGTATGGTAAAAATGGCTGCCCTGTCAAAATCGTTCACCGCCACCTTCAGGTTGCGGATCTTCCGTGTATCATTTTCGAACTTTTCTTTCAGAGCAGGGAGCAGAACTTCACTGGGGGACAGTTCCACTTCATGACCCGCAAGGTACCTGTACGCTTCTGCAAGCCTGCCGCGTATCCTGTCCCGGAGTTCCCCGGTGGCTGCCTCGGTAAAGGTGACTACCACGACCTGGTCAACCTCCAGCTCCTTTTCAAGGATGAGGCGCAGGTACAAACCCGCGATGTTGAAGGTCTTCCCGGTGCCGGCACTGGCCTCGATGAGATTGGTGCCCGAGAGGGGTGACTCCACCAGGTTGAACAGCTGGTATGTTTCGGTTCTATTCATTATATTCTTTCAGTTATTGTCTATTTCCATTGATCCGAGCACCGGCCCGTACACCTTCATTGCCAGGCTCCTGAACTCGTTGGTCTGTATTATTGCGTCATCGAAACACATTGATACGTACGGGTCATCTTTGTCCCCGGGAGATCCTCCATTGAAGGTCGTTCCTTCCCACCTGCTTTTCACCTTCCCCATTATGCCGGCCTCATCTTTGCCTTTTAGCTTTTCAGTGGCATATTCCCAGGAGGATCCGGCAAACAGTGGAAGAGGTATCCTCATACCTTCAAGGTAGAGGTCAACCAGCTCAGCAAGCATCTTCACCGCGGTTTCAGGATGTACCGGTTCAAGGTGCACTATTGCATCATTGAAAACACAAACGGTTGTTCGCGGGGTGCCTTCAATGCACGCGTTCATGGCACAGTGCCGTATCCATCCACGCATAATGTCACGTCCTTTGGTGTTCACCGGCCTGTGTATGACCAGTTGCCCGGGCATTATACCCTCGATACTCCCCGTCAGCCTGGCAGGGCCAACCCGGATATCAACGGACACGTTTTCCTCTTTCTCCCGATCGAGGAAACGCGCTACCCGTCCTGCAAACGTGAGGGATTCGCTCTCTGTATGAGCGTACATGATGTCACCCCATAGCCCATGGGGCAGCACCCCCCTTGCTTTTATTATGCTTTTCAAACTGTCGATATCTTCCCCGTCCAGGTATTTCTGAAGGAACTCGGACTTTATTCTGAATACCTGCAGGTTATCCAGGTGAAAGGGTTCACGGTCATCTATTTCTTCAACATATAATTCAGGTCGTACGCCCAGCCTTGCTGCACAATACAGCTTTGCCGGGTTGTCATAAAAACTGGACAGCTCTTCCAGTGGGATAACCGATCGTTTTTCAAGGTCAAGTGGTGGAAGTTTTCCATTTATGAATTCTGCTTTTTCATCAAGTGGATCCATTAAGCGTTTGCAGGCTTCAAGGTTAAGACCCGAGTAACTGAAAAGTTTTTCATGACCGGTGAAATACGCCGGACTGAACGGCTGCAAATGATGGACGGTTACCAGGTGACCTGGTAATTCCTTTTCCGTACCATCGTTCACAACATAAGCCTGTGACACGTAATCAAGCAATTCGCTTACCACCACCGAAGGCGGTATGGTGCTGTTATCACGCGCGCTCTGGCCGGTATAGGTTATACACAGCTTCTCCCTTGCCGAGACAATGGTCTCAAGGAAGAGGTAACGGTCGTCGTTCCTGGCAGACCTGTCACCCGGACGGGGCTCGGCCTGCTGGTACATGAGATCAAACCCGCGAACCCTGTCCTTCCTGGGGAACGTGTCGTCGTTCATTCCCATCATGCAAATAACCCGGAACGGGATGCTCCGCATGGGCAGCGTGGCACAAAAGGTGATCCCCCCCGTCATGAATGAGGTGCTTACCCGCTCCTGGCTTATCTCGTTCTGCAGCCATGACCGAAGCACCCGAAGGTCAATCTCGCCATCAAATATTTCCGGGGTTACTCGCTGCGCGAGGTCATTCACGCGGTCACGTATCATCTGCACGTACCGCTGGGTGTTGTCATCGGGTAGAAACAGCAGGTCTATCATACGGTTGACCATGGCAGCCCAGTCTTGTATGCCGGCATTTACCGAAAGATCCTCAACAAGTGAAAACAAAACGTGGCAGAATTCGGCCAGCCCGCCCAGCACACGGGCGCTGTCACCTTCTACATGATCATACGGAAGTATGTCATTATATATATAGCTGTCATCACCCGGCATGGCAAACCCAAGAAGCATTCGATCAAGACCATATCGCCAGCTGTGCAGCACGGAAGCCGGCTGGTCAAGTCTTTCCCGATGTGCCGCGTCAATACCCCAGTGTATGCCGGTTTCCCTGATCCACCCCTGTATGGTATCAAGGTCTGATGGTGACAGGCCGAATTTCCTTGAGATGTCCCCGGATTGTAAGACCTGGAAAACCCTGCTTGCCTCGAACCTGCTGTCAATGCATTCAAGCACCGCAAAAAAGGTTTCAACCGTGTTACTTACATTCCTGAGGTTCTGGTCTGCTATTGAATAAGGTATAAACTGCTCGCCTTGTCCGGGATTGCCAAAAACGGCATCGATATACGGGGCGTACATATCGATATCCGTTACCATAACCAGGATGTCCTGCGGTTCAAGACCGTTGTTATTCTCGAACAGGTCAAGCAGCACGTCCCTCAGCACCTCTGCTTCCCGCATGGGGCCATGGCATGAATGCACCTGTATTGACCTGTCTGCATCGTTAATACTTTTTTTGCTTTCTCCCGATCCGGGAGCCCCGCGGTCAACCAGGTTGAGAATATCGTTCTGCACGTGCTGTAAAAGGGTACCGGCTTCAAGCTCCTGGTAAGAGGCGTCGTCGAACGGTTCATTCTTCACGTATTCCCATACCATGGGAATGAACTTCTTGCCCACCAGTCCAAGGGAGGCAAGAAGGCTGTTGCCAACTTCCATGTGATGTTCAGGCACATCACCATATTTACTGTTATAATGCTTTTCAATCCTTGATATTTTAGCTTCCCTTTCAATGTCGTACCAGAACTGCCGGCACGGGTTCAGCTGGTACACGTGTACCGGAATAAACCTGGATATTTCTGCAAGCATCTCAACGTGAAACGGAGGCAGTGAGGTTACCCCGAAAAGGTGTATTACCGACGGGACCGAGTCACCGTAACGCTGGTGAAACTCCTTCTTCTTCATCCCGCGCAGCTTCTGGTGGAAACGCTGCTTCATTCGTGCCCTGTGCATTCCCGAATACGGCGCCGAAAGCATCTGCCACAGTGCCGGCTGCCAGCTGTCTTCGGGCCTGTCCGTACCTGCCCCGTCTTCCCATTCCAGCAGCATTTGCGGCCTGTACACCATGTACTGGTCGAATACATCCGCCACCTGTTCGGCAAGCTGGTACGTTCTCAGGGGGGACGGGGATGCCCCCATGTACCCGGAGAGTACTTCAAAAGCCGGATCACCGGAATGCTTTCGAATTATATCGAATATGCGCCATTTCAACACGGGTCTGTCAAACACGGTTGCCTTCTCCGCGTATTGATCCAGGAGAATGGTGTCCATGAGTTCATTAACCAGTGCATTGGGAAAAGGGAACCTGCAGTTTGCCCAGACCCCAAGCCGATGTGCCAGCTGCATGGATATCCATCGCTCCATGCCGGGGCTCTGTACGACGATAACGGATGGTTTAATTGGGTCCAGGCCGGCTTCGGTTGTATTCTCTGCCAGCCTGTCTATTAGCCGGTCTAACCTGTTGCTCGCGTATAGGTTCACAAGTTATCTCGAGGCAGGCCAGGTATTATATCTTGTTTTCCCTTGCCTGCTCCTGCTCTTCCTTCAGGTGTTCGATCAGGTGCTCGATTGTCCATTTAATGTTTTCTTCGGTTAATCCGCAGAATATCGGACGAGGTATTCCCACGTCTGATGGGTAGGCCTTTAATGCCTGCTTTATCTGCTGATCGTTGAAACCAAGGAACATCAGCATTCTATCTTCTTTCTCGTCGAATTCACCACCGGGTCCACTGTCAAGTATCTCCTGCACGGTACTCTTCTCTTTTCCGGTAGCACTGACCAGTACTACTTCAGCGCCAAACCTGTCTTCAAACGCGATGACTATCTGTTCGGCCTCTTCAGGTTTAAACCCGTAAACGAGAATTCCTAGCGGTTGTTGCATAATACGCATCCCCTGTTAAATCAGTTTTCGTAATATCAATAATGGTACCATGTACCTATTATGGTCAAGAATAATAATCCTTTACAGCCATCTCTTTTTCTTAAAATAGTAAAGCATGACAATTGCCACCAATACCATAATAGCAACTGAGGCGGGATATCCCCATTTCCATTCAAGTTCGGGCATGTATTTAAAATTCATACCATATACACCCGCAATAAATGTCAGGGGGATAAAAATGGTGGCAATTATCGTAAGTACTTTCATCACCTCGTTCATACGGTTGCTTGCCATGGTCATGTAAATATCGAAAAGACCGGATACCATGTCCCTGTAGGTTTCCAGTGTATCTATTACCTGCAGGGTGTGATCGGTTACGTCTCGCAGGAACATCCGCGTATCAGCGGTTATATGACGTGAATCTGTCCGTTCAAGCTGCGCAGCGACCTCACGGAGCGGCCACAGTGACTTTCTCAGGAAGATGAGATTACGCTTCATCACATGCAGCCGCTGCAGGGTCACCTGTTCCATGTCTTCAACCAGCAGCAGCTCGATGTCCTCTATCTCGTCACCTATTCTTTCAAGTACCATAAAATAGTGGTCCACTATCACGTCTACCAGGCAGTATGCAAGGTAATCGGAGCCCTTTTTACGCACCCTTCCCGCGTTCTTACGGATCCGGTTACGTATGGAATCAAAAAGGTCACCTTCACGCTCCTGGAATGTTATAACAAAATTTTTCCCCAGAACGATACTCACCTGCTCTGACAGCATCTCGGCATCACCCATGTTGTAATCGATCATGTCTACCGAAATGAACATGTAATCCTGCATATCGTCAACCTTGGGCCGCTGGTCTGTGTTTACTATGTCTTCCTGGGTGAGCGGATGTATGCCGTACATATTTGATATGTCTTCTATGATATTGGTATCATGCAAACCATTGATATTTATCCATGTTATGCGGCCCTCTTCGGTTTTCAAGAAATCACCAAGCCGACGAACCTCGAGCTCCCTGTAATCCTCAGCGTTGTAATCGAAACGGTCAATGGTTACCCGGCTTACCTTCCGTTCACCGGTGTACATGACAGTCCCGGGGGGCATCCCCGCCTTGCTGGTTCGCTTTCGTATATTCTTTCCTGGCATATGCAATACCCCTTTACGTGATATGCCCCGGTGGAGCATCCGAATACGGGTTCCTGTTTTTCCGTATATCCTTTTTGCTCATGTTCAGGGCTTCCCATTCAACAAGATGGGGATTAAAGGTATATAATTCAAGATCGCTGTTAAATTCGCTGTCGGCCATCTCTTTCAGCCTCTCCGGGTACTTGATCAAAAGTATCTTGGTTCTGCGGTCCTGGTCCTTGATCATTTTCTCGACGCGCAGGGCATCACCCTGAGAGCCAAACAGCCTCCATGCCTGTGCTATGTGGTCAGGTTTGAAACTTCGTGTAAATTTTGCACTGCCGGTACCCGTCACATGCTGGTAATAGCGCTTCCCAAGGTTTTCAGTATACCCGGTATAATAGCTGCCGTTCTTGCATTCAAGGATATAGATCCAGTAAAAGTTGACTTTTTTCATGTAAATTTTCGCCAGGTTAGTAAATTGCTTCGTGAAGGACAATGTATCATACATGGTGGCGGGGTATCAATCAAATAAAATAGTGACATGTTACTGTAATATTATATTATCTTCGCAATTGACTCTTTCAGCCTTTCGTCTTCAATCCCGTCCACGTTGATAATATCAAGCACCGATGGGAAAGTGAGAACAGGTTTCAGGACCTCGTCATCAAGCTGGTCTATTATTTCTGCAAATGATCTATGGGTTTGAGAAGAAATCTTGAACAGCATCTTGCGGCTCTTCTGCTGAGACTCTTTCCTGTGTTCGGGGTACCCCTGTCCGAATTCCACGCTGAAGAGGCTGTGGAAGATATTTTGCAGGTTTACGTCCCCCGCCCAGCCGTAATTATACAGCAACGGCAGGGATACACAGTTGCCCCCGTTGATCTGTGCAAAAAGCCATGCCTCCAGCGGGGTTGCCGTCAGTCCGCATACCACGTTTGGATACTGCATCACCGATGTCATGAACCCCTGGCCGGTTCCGCAACCACCAACCACGAAATCTACGGTTCCTGTATTTAACAGTAAACCGGCAAGCAACCCGGTGTGCACATAGGTAAGTTCCGGAGTATCATCGGGACTTTTCATGCCCGCGTTTATAACTTCGTGGCCCCTGCCTTCAAGGGCCTTCATGATGTCACCGTTCTGTTTGCACGCACTCACTTCGTTTACTACTGCGATTCTCATGTATTTCCTCCCTGTGTTGTTTCGTTGTTAACATCATATATCAACTCCAGGCATCAATCAACCAGCCTTCATGCCGAGGATTTGCCGGGCTTCCTCCGGTGTTGCCACGTCCCTTCCCAGTTCATCGGCAATACGGACCAGCCGCTCAACCATCTGCGCGTTTGAAACTGCAAGTTCATTTTTCCTGTAAAACACGTTAT
>CAYFSO010000087.1:0-13107 GCA_964345775.1 uncultured Leptospiraceae bacterium
AGGTTCGCCGGCAGTCGGGGCTGAAGAACAACAATATCGTGTTCATGGGGATGGGCGAACCATTCATGAACTACGACAACGTGCTGAAGGCGGCGGATATCATGAATTACACCTTCGGCTTTCACATTTCGGTGCGGAAGATCACCATATCCACCTGCGGGGTGCTTGACGGTATTGAACGCTTTATCGACGAGCAACGGCCGTACAACCTGGCAATCTCATTGAACGATACGGAATCGGAGAAACGCAGGCTGTATATGCCGGTAGAGAAGAAGTACCCGGTACAGGAGCTTGTGGATCTTCTGAACAGGAAGTTCCCGGTGTCACGGAACCGTTTGACCATTGAATACGTGATGCGTAAGGACAATATTTCCGAGGATGACGCGAGGCGGCTGAAAACCATGTTCAGGTATAACCGTATAAAACTGAACCTTATACCGCTGAATACGGGTGATCATTCCCTGGACGTGCCGGACAGCAAAGAAATTGATCATTTTGTAAAAATGCTTGAAATAATGAACATTCCCATTTCTATTAGGAAGAGTTCGGGAAGCGATATAGGCGGTGCCTGTGGGCAGCTTTCCGGAAAAAGATACAATACGGGGCTTGTGGAAAACATATCATAATGGAATTACTTCAACAGATCGTATCCTGTATCAAGATAATTGTGCAGTGGATCTTTCGCCACTGGGTGCTGGTATTCATCGTCATTCCCATGGTGTGTGCCATTCTGCTTTCCGCCTACGTGGGTGTAGTGTATTTGCAATGGGCCGGTGACCGCGAAGAGGCGTTTGAGAAGCTTTTCCGTTATAAGCGGCTTATTGACCGTACAGAGGAGCTGCGGGAAGGCTATGTTTACAGCTACAGCGACATTGATCTGCAAAAAAAGGTGGTGGACATCCCCACCCGCATCTACGACCGCGACAACGAGATAATCGGGGAGTTTTTCGAACAGAAACGGGAGATCGTTCCCTATTCTTACTTCCCGAAGGCCCTGATACGCGGGGTGATCGCAAGCGAGGACAGGGATTATTACCAGCACCATGGTATCAGCTACAAGGGGATATTCAGGGCATTCCTGGCGAACCTGGCGCATCTCTCAGTTGTGCAGGGCGGCAGCACCATCACGCAGCAGCTTGCCAAGGTGCTTTTTACCGACATGGAACGCAGCCTCAAGCGAAAGATATACGAGGCGTTCTGTGCACACGAGATCGAGCAGAGGTATGACAAGCAGGACATTTTGTCCATGTACCTGAACCTCATCTATTTCGGGAACGGCTCATACGGGGTCGAATCTACCGCCAAGATGTTCTTTGGCAAGTCAATACGTGAATGTAACGAAACCGAGTGCGCCATGATCGTGGCAACCATATCAAACCCCGGGGTATATTCACCACTGTCCAACCTTGACAACTCTATTAGAAAGACGCGTCGCATCATGAAGTCCATGGTGGATGCCGGGTATATTACCAAAGAGCGGGCCGATTACCAGTACAAACGTTTCCTTGAAAAATGGGACGTGAAGTATAACGAGGAGAACGAAGCGAATGAGTCCCTCATTGGAAGTTTCGTGTTAAGCTCGTACAGGGTGAACCGGGCTCCCTTCTTCAACGAGTATATTCGAAGGATCCTGGTGGAGAAGTTCGGGGAGGACCTGGTGAAGAAGGGGGGGCTCAGCGTATATACTACGATCGATGCGGCAAAGCAGGACATCGCACTTGAGGCGCTGCGTGCCGGAATTGAACGGCAGCGGCAGTATCACCTTGACAGGGCAAAGCGATTTAAAAGTCCTGCCAGGGCTCTTAAAGAAAAAGAGAAATCCGAGAATATTGAAGGGGCGCTTGTTGCCGTTAACCCTTACACCGGCGAGATCCTCTCGTACGCTGGCGGTTACAAGTTTACCGCCAGGACGCAGCTCGATCATGTACAGCAGATACGCAGGCAGCCGGGATCTTCATTCAAGCCAATAGTCTACTGCGCGGCATTACAGGAGGGTGATATCACCCCTTCCACGGTGTTTCACGACCGGAAGAAGGTATTCAAAGGCGGGTATGCCCCCGAGAATTATGACCGCAAATACCTTGGCGAAGTGATCGTGCGGGAGGCTCTGCGCAGGTCTATCAACGTGGTGGCAGTCAAGGTGCTTGACCGTACAGGATACTCAAGGATCTTTTCCATATTGCAGAACGCGCTGGATCTCTCATCCAGCGAGGTTGGCGACCGTTTTGGGAAAACACTTTCCATGGCACTTGGCACCTACGAGGTTTCCCCGCTTGAGAATGCCGTGCTTCATTCGACTATTGTGAATGGCGGTGAATTCATTAAACCTTTCGGTATCAGGTACGTGAACGATTATAACGGCAACATTGTGTGGAACCGCGAAGAAGAAGTGATGCATTATATCCGAGAAAAGCGGGAAGACATGGAGAAGATAATAGACCCAGTTGCCGGGGCAATTACCGTATCAATGCTGAAGGGTGTTTTCGAGGAAAACGGTACCGCCTGGTGGATATTGAAGAACTGGAAAGAGCCCGTGGAGATAGCCGGAAAAACAGGGACAAGTACCAATTTCAATGATGCCTGGTTCGTAGGGTATACACCAGACCTGGTGACCTCGGTCTGGATAGGCAATAACAAGGGGGCTATTTCCCTGGGGCCGGGACGGGCAGGGGGCGTGGTTTCTGCACCGGTATGGGGACAGTACATTCGCGGGACGTACCGTGGCAGTTCTCCCATGGCTTTCATCGTGCCGGATAACGGGCTGACCCGCCAGACTATTTGCCTGGATTCCGGAATGGTCCCCCGGGAACCGGGGCTGTGCCCGCGGGTGGCTGAAGACGAGCTTTTCTACATGGGGTCAGAGCCCGGTGAATACTGTCCGCTGCATCTTCCGGTCAGGGAAGAAGCCGGAAACGAAACTACTGTTGAAAACATGCAGGAGAGCCGATGAGAGTGAAGGACAAAATACCAGTATACCTGTGCCTGGTTTTCATGGTTATGTGTACCGCCTCGTTCAGGTGGCCGGCAGAAAATGGCAGGATAACATCAACTTTTGGTGAATCAAGGGGCAACCACTTCCATGACGGTGTTGACATCATTTCGCCTGACAGGAAAGTGTATCCTGTTTCCGATGGTAAACTGCTCTATTTCTGGGACAGGTCGGTTTTTCCCCTTGATGATTACCCGGGGCTGGGTAACTACAGGATACTGGCACATGACAATGGAATGGTATCGTTGTATGCGCATCTTGAAGACGCAGTGCCGCGGCAAAAAAGGTATAAAATATCAGATACCCTGGGACTGATGGGTAATACCGGGAGATCGTACGGGAAACACCTGCATTTTACTTTAATAGAAATTAAAAACGGCAGATCATTTAACCCCATGAAGGTATTGCCGAAAGTTGCTGATACCAGTCCTCCGGTGATAAATGGGATGTATATACGGATAGATGATCGTTATTACTTTATCAACGAGGGAAGTAATATACGGCTGACGAAACATTATCCACTGCTGCTGGATATTCATGATTCATTTACCGGGTCCGAGAAATGCGGGGTGTATACACTTGATGTAAGTTTGAATGAACAAAAAGTCCATTCTGTTACATTTAATGCCATTGAAAATTCAAAAAATGGATTGACAATTTCAGGAAATATATTTCATAGTTTGTTTGATGAAAAGGGCTACTACAGGATACCGGGCGTATCGTACAGGGACGGGCTGAATACCGTTACCATAACAGCACGGGATTATTCTGGTCATACATCCACTAAAAAATATTCCTTTAATGTGAAACTGGACATTTGATGCATGGCCCCGAAGATTTATTGCTGCCTGACTTCAAGGAGGAAGTGTTTTGGTTAAAAATCTTATTCCTTATTTCAGAAGAAAGAAAAATATAAAACAGTATGATATGGCCAGGGCACTTAACGTATCTCCATCCTATCTCTGCAAGGTTGAAAGGGGGACACAGGAACCGACAGAACAGTTCAAGAAAGCATGTTCCCGGCACCTGAACATTCCTATAAAGCAGCTTTTCCCCGATAAGGTTGAGGATAAGAATGTTGAGAAAATAAATAACAGCTTCAAGAACAAGCTGTGGAGTGTAAGAAAGGAGAAGGGTATCAAGCAGTACGAACTTGCAAAAATGCTGAACTGTTCACCCTCGTACCTTTCAAAAGTCGAGAAGGGACTGCAGGAACCCACAAGCAGTTTCAAGAAGTCATGTGCGAAAATATTAAAAGTAAGGGAATCAGAACTCTTTCCATAAAACCCGTCACAGTGCATGGATATTATAACCCTGAACATCGTAGTACTTGTTATATTCTTTTTATTGTCCGCCTTCTTTTCAGGTACTGAAACCGCGTTATTTTCAATTAAAAAGACAGACCTGCACAGGTATGCCCTTTCAAGCGATTCCCGTGAGTATTACATAGCATCACTCATGCGGTCACCGCAAAATGTGCTCATCACCATCCTTATAGGGAACATGTTCGTTAATATCATTGTTTCGGCCCTGTCAACCAGGATATTACTTTCAATATGGGGAACCTATGGGCATATAATTGCCATCGGGATCGTCACCCCGTTGATCATTGTGTTGTGCGAGATCTCTCCAAAAATTATCACTATCAATGATTATCCAAAATATTCAAAAAAATCAGTACCCCTGCTGAGACTGTTTCATTACGTCTTCTATCCGCTCAGGGTGATCTTGCTTGCATTTACCAACATGCTGATAAGGGTGTTCAACCTGAAAATGCAGGAGCGGGAGACCATTACCGAGGACGAACTGGCAATGGCCATCAAGACCGGTGCAAAGCATGGTATTATAAGCCGCGGGGAAAGCGACTTCATTCGCAACGTGCTGCGTTTCTCAAAAAAAGAAGCGGAAAACGTGATGATCCCCCGCAACAGGGCGGTGTTCATCAATGCTGAGGCTGATATAGAAGAGGCCATCGAAGTATTTTTGGAAAGCGGGCTTATCCGGGTACCGGTCTACCGTGATGATCCCGATCATATTGTTGGAGTGCTGGATGCCCGTGAGTTGATACCATACCGCTACGGCATGAAGAAGGGTAAAAGTATCAGCAGGCTTATTCATTCCATTCATCACTTCCCCGCGTCTAAAGAGCTTGGTGAACTTCTAGCGGAATTCCTGACACAGAAGATCCAGATCGCCATAGTGGTGGACGAGTACGGTGGTACGGCCGGGGTGGTGACCCTTTCGTCCATTATCTCGGAACTGCTGGGCAGGGAAAACATACTCTGGGAAAACGGGCAGAAGGCCGGGATAAAAAAGCTGGATGAGCGTATATCGGTTATACAAGGTGATATGCAGATCGATGACTTCAACGAGAAGTTCAACGAAAAGCTGGTCAGCGATGAGTCCGAGACCGTTGCCGGTTACATGATCGAGGCACTGGGGCATTTTCCACGCAGACGTGAAACCATGGTGGTGGGAAATTATTTTTTAACGGTAAGGAACGTAACCCGGAACAATATCAAGTCAATAGAGGTGAAGAACAAAAATTAGTCAATGAACATTGATTCTGTAATCACATATAATATTCTTACTTTTGTCTGCATACTCATGTCAGCGTTCTTTTCTGGATCTGAAACTTCGCTGGTATCCTCCAATGTCATGTTCATACACAACCTTGCAGACAGGGGAAACAAAAGGGCTGGATTTGCAGCGCGCATACTGGAAAACCAGGAAGACGCCCTCAGCATGATACTTATTGGCAATAACATAGCCAATATCGCGGCAACGGCATTCATTACATACCTGGCAACCCGTGCATACATGCTGGACGAGACAGGCCTGCTGGTGGTAACAGTCATCCAGACACTTGTATTCCTGGTAGCGTGCGAGATCACACCAAAAATTGTTGCACGGGCAAAGGCAGAGTCATACCTCATGTTTACCGTCCATCTGCTGTCCTTTTTCTTTTTCTTTTTGCGTCCGCTGGTAAAGCTTTCCCTGGTATTTCCCAATATTCTAAAGAAAAAGTTGCGTATTGAAAATCCTGCCAGGTCAATAATTTCATCAAGGGATGAAATAGATTTCATGTTCAGGCTTGGCCAGCGTGAGGGCATCATCGACGACAAGCATCACTTTTTCGTGAACGAGATCCTTTCCTTCAACAAGATAAAGGCAAAGGAGGTGATGACGCCTCTCATCGATGTTATTTCTATTGAGCGAAAGCAGAGCGTTCGGCAGCTGGTACAATTGATCAAGGAGACACGATTTTCCCGAATACCGGTGTACGAGGAAAGGGTTGATAATATCATCGGGTACGTGTTATACCGTGACCTGCTAAAAAACACGCAGGTGAAATCAATAGACGATATATTACGGCAACCACATTTTGTTCCCAGTACGAAGAGGGTATACGAGCTTTTATCTGAAATGCGTGAAGTTGAGAAACCGCTGGTATTCGTTGTCAATGAGCATGGTGCGGTGGAGGGTCTGCTCACCGACGAGGACATAGCCGAGGAGATCGTTGGAGAGATACAGACCCGTGATCATCCCGAGGAGGATCTGATAAGGGAGGTAACTCCGGGTAATTACATCATACAGGGCGACCTGGATATAGAATTCTTTCAGAGGCGGTTTGGCATGCAGGTGTTAAAAGACGATTTTGAAACGGTGGCCGGCTTCGTTATATCAAGGCTTGGAAAGATCCCCCGGAATGGTGATAAATTTGAACACGAGGGATTTACTTTCCAGGTCCACGAGGCCACCGACCGCTCGGTTGAAAAGGTGCTCCTGGTGTTACCTGCCCGTAAGAAAAAGCTTTAAGAAAGGTAATAATTACCCGGAAATCATGGGGCCCAGGTTTTCTTTGCCGGCAAGTATATGTACGTGCAAATGCCAGATCACCTGGCCTGCAGCCGTTCCGTTGTTGATGATAATACGATACCCCTTGTCCAGGTTTTCCTGGCTGGCGATATCTTTTACCGCCATGAAAATGTCACTGTAAATATGGCTGTTGTCCGCGGTTGTATCGTCTATGCTTTCAGTATGTTCCCTGTGTACTACCAGTATATGCACGGGGGCCTGTGGATTGATATCCCTGAAGGCGTATACTTTATCATTTTCGTACACTTTATCCGATGGTGTGTCTCCATTGATGATATTGCAGAACAGGCATCCCATAATGTAACCTCTTTTTTGATATTGATTCTTTAACTGGTATAATGTGTAATGTTCTTAACATGATTGAAATAAATATGGCTGGCCAAGTCAAGTAAAAACGGGGTTGAGCGAAGAGTAGTAGAACATGGTGACTATTGATGACATTAAGTATGTACTTTACGGGGTGGACGATGATGCTGCCATGGTGGAGCGTTTTGTTTCCCATGTGAATGAAAGGGCTGTCCCATATGCTGATGAGAGTGAACTGGGAGCATTGCTGGAAAAGTTCAGGGCCGGGGGGGTTGCCTCAAAAGAGGTGCTGGTACTAAAGCCGTTTCGTGGAAGGTTCTTCCAGATGTGTCCCGGTTCACCTAACGTGGTGTGCTGCAGGTACAGGCTCCTGAATACATGTTTTGACTGTTTTTACAATTGCACCTACTGTTACCTGTTGTCCTACCTGAATTTCTACGGTATCATGCAGTTTACCAATACCGGCAGGCTGCGTGAAGAATTGATGCAATTCATAGATGACGCTGACAGTGACATGATTTACAGGATCGGTACCGGGGAATTCACCGATTCTCTCATGATGGACGATATTACAGGTATTGGCGAAGAACTGGTCACCATGTGCTCGGCATTTCCCAACATCATGCTTGAGTTGAAAACAAAATCCTCCAACATTGATCACCTGCTTGGTATTCCGAACAAGGGCAACGCGGTCATCGGCTGGAGCCTGAATACTCCACGTAATATTGAACTGTACGAGGAAGGTACCGCCAGTCTTGACCAGAGGGTTAGAGCAGCTTCCAGGGCTGAGAAGGCGGGGTATTACCTGGCCTTCCATTTTGATCCCATCATATTGTACGATGGCTGGGAAGAAGATTACCTGAGGGTTATCGAAGAACTTATGACCAGCGTGGACCCGGAGAAGATAGTATGGATATCCATGGGCGGTTTCAGGTTTTTACCGGAATTCAAGCACGTGATGCGTGAACACTTTCCGGGAGAGGCTATCACTTCACAGGAAATGTTTCCCGGTATCGATGGAAAGTTGAGGTATTTCAAGCCGGTACGTCTTGCTATGTATCGTTTTTTCAGGGAACATATTGAAAAGTATACCAGGTATCCGTTTCTTTACATGTGCATGGAAACACCCGAGATGTGGGACAGGGTGTTCGGCATACGGCACCAGGAATCCAGTGAACTTGAGCTGGCATTCAGCCATCACCTGAAAACCGTGTTCTTCTCATGACCATATGACGGTAAAATGGTTGACCGTTTATCAACGTATTGTCACTGTATTATATCCCGGAATAGAGTTGAAAAGGAGCAGCAATTGGAATTTCAAGATCCCAAAGACGTGTTACGCCAGATGCAGGCACTGAACGAAAAGATTAATGAACTGTATAGATCCCTGCGAGTTGAAGACAGCAGAAAACGCTTGAATGAACTGGAGAATGAAACATATAAAACTGATTTCTGGTCAGACCAGGAACACAGCGCACAGGTAAACCAGGATATCAGCAGGTTGAAAAGAAAAATAGAGCCCTGGGATGAGCTCATAAAGGATATTGGTGAGACCGTTGAATTCCTGGAAATGGCTATTGAAGAGGGAGATACCGACCTGGTAAAGGAGAGCGCGTCACGCTATGATGAATTTGAGAAAAGGTTTGATCAGCTTGAGACCATTGAACTGCTTTCAGAAGAAGATGACCTGAAAAACGCCTTCCTGTCGGTTCATCCCGGTGCCGGTGGCACCGAGTCGCAGGACTGGGCAAACATGCTGCTGCGCATGTACATGCGATGGGCCGAGAAGAATGAGCTGAACGTTGATGTTATTGACTACATGCCAGGTGAAGAAGCAGGGGTTAAAGATGTAACCATTTTGCTGAAAGGGGAATACGCTTTTGGCCTGTTGAAGGGAGAACGGGGTATTCACCGGCTTGTCCGTATTTCACCATTTGATTCAAACAAGCGTCGCCATACTTCCTTTGCATCGGTAGACGTGATACCTGAAGCACCCGAAGATATTGACATAGAGATCAACGAAAATGACCTGAAGATCGACACCTACAGGGCCTCCGGGGCAGGCGGACAGCATGTGAACAAGACCGACTCTGCCGTACGGATCACCCATGAGCCAACCGGCATCGTGGTGCAGTGCCAGAACGAAAGGTCCCAGCATAAGAACAAGGCCTCTGCAATGAAGGTGCTTAAGTCGAAGCTTTACGAAATGCGCCGTGAAGAGATGGAAGAGGAAAAGCAGGAGAAGATGGGTGAAAAGAAAGACATTTCCTGGGGAAACCAGATCAGGTCATACGTGTTTCAGCCATATACCATGGTGAAAGACCACAGGACCGACGCGGAGACCGGCTCCATTGAACACGTGATGGACGGTGAAATAGACAGGTTTCTGTATGCCTATCTTAAGGATCTGAAATCGTAGTTTATTGTTCCGGTACCTGTCACTGAGTCATGCTGAAGGTTCCAACATGGCAATCATGGGAAGAAGTAATATCTCATCGAAGGCAGCAATGTACATATAAGTATCAATATACCAACTGTACCGTAAACAGCCTGCAGTGGTGGTTCTGCCTGGTAACCGATAACAAGTATTTCCACTCCAAGCCAGGTCAACAGGGCAATTTCAAGCAGCAGGGATGCATGCCAGGCCAGTTGTATTCTTCTAAGCAGGCCGTAGAAAACCGCAAGCGGATATAATCCAAGAATTACAAGAAGCACAATTCCCGGTACCAAGTAATCGGGGAACGGTGAACCCTTCAGCCATTCTAACGGTATCTGTAGTGTGCTACCAGTAGGATCCAGTACAAGTCCAATGCCGCCGAAGATGCCGCTGAGTCCCTGGAAGGTAACCAGTACCATAAGCATGTAAAGGGTTAAAGGACGAGTGGTGTTATCTTGCAATATCATTTAACAATACCTGCCAGCAGTAATATTAATGTATTTCATCTTCCATGGCTGAAACCTGTATTATAAATTTTACTTTTTTTCAAATGAAGGTATTCCACTTGAACCTTGTCATATTCACGTAAGAAAAGATAGAAATATAGCAAAATTCCGGGTATTTTTAGACGAGGTGAAACTAAGTTCTTCATGGGGAATGTCTCCAAAGGAACTAAACTCATTGGAGAAAGTAATCGAAGAACACAAAGTATTAATTATGGAGAAATGGAATGAGTATTTGGCTCTTGAAGCACGAGCACGGGAAGTCTGGTTTGATAAAGATAATATGTGGATCCGCTTCACAGACGGTCGTCAGCTTTCCATTCCACTGGCATATTTCCCAGGATTGCGTAATGCCTCTGAAGACCAGAGAAAGAAATATGAAATAAGTGGTGGTGGATTTGGTCTTCACTGGGATGAAATAGATGAAGATATAAGTGTTCCCCATTTATTAACCGGCAATTATCCTCGTATTTGATTACTACTTAAGAAGGGACGCTGGCTGGTTCGACCTTCCCATCATCCAGCGCGATAGCGAATGAACAAGTGCAACCGGCAGGCACAGCGCCCCGCCTGTCAGTATCCAAACTTCATAAACTATTGAACTGTCCTTATATGGTCTCCCTTTTATACGCGAAATAAACGCACTATAGGGTATACCGTACATGTTCCCCACCATCATTAACTGAACGGCCGAAAGAATAACTTCCGCTTTATCAGCCCCGTATTCGCCAACGATTTCTTCGTATGCCTCCCTGTCCGGATATCCCCTGCTATCAGCAAAGTGCTGGGCAAACATGATGGCCTTTGCCTCTTCATGCTTTATGATAGAATCATCGCCGCTTAAGAAACCGGTAATCTCTTCATTGCTCATGCCCTTGCGCAGGGCCATCCTTGTGTGAGCATACGAACAGGCGGCGCATCCATTCACCTCGGTGACAGCCAGATGAAGGCGCTCAATTAACCGGTTATCTACCAGCCTGCTTTTCCTGTTATGTATTAACCCGGCAATTGCCCGTGGTGCGTACAGGTACGCCCGGTACAGTTCGGGAAGACTGAACTTGCGTTTGTATTCATTCATGGAGCGTATGGATTCGGGGATGGTTATTTTCATGTTTTCGTCCGGTTTATTGTTATGTTTCTGTATTCCATTGATGTATATATATGATCTTCTTTCCGTCAAGAAACAATTCATGGTGTTGGAATGTTCATTTTTAAAATAGAAATTAATTGAAAACTACTTGAAGTAAAAAATGCTATAAAGTATGTTGGAGTGCATCTTTCCTTCAACACTGTCAGGCATCGGCGAAAAAAGCTTAGATAACGAGGTTATAGGATATTATAAGTTTCAGAGATTGCAAGGCAGACGTACCAGGATCACCATGTTTGTAAAAAGTAATTATCATAGCCAGTATCCAAATTACTTGAAGCAGGTTTTTTCACGGTTTGATCTACGGTATCGAAAGAATGTTTTATAGCAGTGTGTATTCGTATCATGTCCCACCTTTTTAACAGGAGGCTTATAATGCGTAATCTAATAACCACTATCATGGTGTTGTTGATGAGCGGAACATGCTTCGCCAAAACCACTTTCAGTTTCGGGGCCTCCGGGGAAGTAGAACAGAAAACCTGGAAATCATCAAAAGGTAAAATATCCTTTGTGTATCCCTCGGACTGGGGGCCCGAAAAAACAAGGGATGACGGCGGGGTGCAGTTATACAAAGCCGGGTGGGGCTGGTTCGAACTCAGCCTGGTGGATCTACCCGATGGAGAGACACTGAAAGGTTTTTCAGAACACCTCATAAAGAAATCAAAAAGTGATAACTGGGACATTCGGTTGAAAAAAGACCTGGGCAAAAAAACCATAGGCGACAAGACAGCCTGGGTGCACCAGTACCGGCATAAAAAAAAGAAGAGGACATATTACGGGTATCATTTTGTTACAAAAGGGAATATCGGCATACGAATATTAATGGTGAAGATCGGTCGTAAAGGCGGTGACACCATGATGGAGATGCTAAAATCACTTCGTTTCCCACGGTCTGCATCGGCTTCGCATGAACCGTCAAAAAAGAAGGTAACACCCGGAAAAGCGTTTGGCACCTACCATGAAGACGGTAATGTAAAAGGAAAAGTATGGCTGGACAATATACGTGACAAGTCCGCGTATCCCTGCTATCTCAGTTTCCAGCCGGCAAAACAGGTGAAAGGACGAGGCCGTAGCCGCCACCGTGACGATTATAAAGCAACAGGGGAGCCCGTCCTTACCGCAACAGACAAAAGAGGCCGGTACCACGTTACCCTTGAAAAGGGTACTTACATAGTCGACGTGTACAATGCTGACGGAAAAAGCTGGAAACTTATCAAGGGAGATGTACTTCATCTCAGGGGTTCACGGAAGCTCCATAACTGTAAGATCGACAATTGATATGGGGAACAGGTATAATGAAACAGAAAGTTTCCCTTTCCGGTCTTAAGCTGAGATTTGAAGATGATGTGGAAAAACTATTCCTTGAAGACTATTATGAAAAGTCCCTGCCCATCATTCGTATTTCTTTCATACTTGCCGTTGTGCTCTACTGTATTTTTGGAGTGCTTGATGTAATCATTGTACCCGAAAGCAGGTACATCGTATGGTTTATTCGGTTTGCCATCGTTGTTCCCCTTCTCATCGGTGTGTTCATTGTCTCGTATACACGTTTCTTCAAGAGAAACATGCAGGTAATTCTTTTGGTTACTGGCCTTGTTGTGGGGTACGGTATTAACGCCATGATAGGGGTTGCCAATCCGGGTGAGCTTGGATATGATTTCTATTTTTCAGGATTGTTCCTGGTTATCCTGTGGATATACGCCCTTTCACGCATGCGAATACTGTACGCGGTGGCATCTTCAATGCTGGTATGGCTGGGATACGCCCTTGTTGAAATAATAGTAAACGGCCGTATCTCGGGAGGCATGGCGGGTAATGACCTTCCCATCTTTATCAATAATAATTT